>JAFQWG010000159.1 GCA_017407605.1 Agathobacter sp.
GAGGTTCTTTTTTTATAATGCAAGTATCAACAAAACAGGAGACATTATGAAGATTAAGATTGAAATTGACGATGGGCTTGCAGAAGAAGAAATTGTTATAAGGTGCAAGTCATTAAGTGAAGATGTGATATCAATACAAAAGCGTATCACAGATGCTGTCAATTCGAGAATGCAGTTAGAAGTTACAAAAGGTGAAAAGGAATACTACATAACGATTGACGAGATTCTTTTCTTCGAAACAGATAGCAGTGGCGTTGTCGTACATACAGCAAATCAGATTTATGAAACGAAATATAGGTTATATGAGTTAGAGGACCTATTGCCGGGTAATTTTATTCGAGTGTCAAAATCTACGATATTAAATTCTGCAAGGGTGAGAGCGATTCATAAGAATATTACAGGTGCTAGTGAGGTTGAGTTTACTGGTACTACGAAGAAAGTTTTTGTTTCAAGAAATTATTTAAAATTATTATTAGAAAAATTAGAAGAAAAGAGGTTAATGAGATGAAAAGAAATATAACTGGCGGAATCATCATGATTCTTTTAGCAGTAGTGATAATAGGAAGTGGAATGGGATTAATTCCAAACATTCCATGGTTTAAAATTTTTTGTACAGTAGTTTTTGTAGCGATTGTGTTAAAGAGTTTGGTAAAGAGAGAATTTTTTAGTTGTATTATGGCGCTTTGCTGTTTGGGTTGGATGTATGATGATATGCTTGGGATAGAAGCCATTACACCATTTCCACTATTTTTTGCAGGTGCGCTTCTTGCGATTGGCTTAGGAATGATTTTTAAGAAAAATGTGATTCATGTAAGCTACAAAGATGGAGATGAATGGAAAGTTGGTTCCATTGATGATGCCAGAAAAGAAGAATGGCAGGATGGTGGCAGACACGTATCTTTAGAAAATAATTTCAACTCTGTGAGCAAATATGTAAATGCACAGGCATTTAGTACTGCTGAGTTGGAAAACAATTTTGGTTCTGCAAATATTTATTTTAACAATGCGGTTATGGCGGGAAGAGAAGCAACTGTAAAATTGGAAAACAACTTTGGTCAGATGAATGTGTATTTCCCAAATACTTGGAGAGTAAGTGTAAGTCAGGATTCGGCATTTGGTAAAATTAATGTGTTCGGCGAGCCAAACCGAGATATGGATGCACCACTTGTTGTTATCAAAGCAGAGTGTAATTTTGGAGAATTAAATATTTATTTTGGATAATACGATTTTCGAAAAAAAGAAGAAGCTGTCATTTGACAGCTTCTTTTTGTTTGAAAAGTTAATTTGTATTCGTGATTGGACCATTTGGAAGTTTTTCACTTGGTTCAACTACCTCTGGTTGAACGGTATTTGCTACATAGAACCAAGAGTTTGAACTGCTAAATACAGAACTCTTTGCACCGAGTTGTTTTACGATAACTTCATCACCCGGCTTGATACGGGTTGTACTAATCATAAGTTCATTACCAGATACATATTCCGTACCAACTTTTTCGCCATTTACAAAAACACGGCTCCATTGTGTATATCCAGTACCTTCAATAACGACACGATTTTTGACTTCTTTTGAGAGATACATGTCGTTGATATAAATACGTTCTAGTCCCATATCAATATTTGTTGGAGGATATGGAGTTTCTCCGTTTTCATAGCAATAACGATCTCCGTAAAGGATGTCATACTGTAACATTTCGATACCATCAATATAATCCTGATATTCTCGGTCTGCTTGTGTCTGATGGTAAGAAACCATGGTGCCTTCATGCACACCGATTGTATTTAAGATGTCAGACATAAGCTGGTAAGCATATAAGTCTTTGTCGTTTTCTTCTAAACCAAAATTGTTCCATGTAACATATTTTGTCTTATAGATATCACCAGAAACCATATCATCATCGGTAAGTCCCATGGTTGGTAAGTGGTCACCCCAGAACACAACGATTGTATCTTCGTCAAGGGCATTCAGGCCAGCACATAATTCCTGCATGAACTGATCGGTTTTGTTAATCTGGTGCATGTAGTAGGTCCACTGATTGGTTTTTTCTTCGCTTTCCAAACCATATACTTCACAGTAAGGATTTGCTAAGACTTCTTCTTCGGCATATACACCATGTGAACCAACGGTAATACCATAAGTTAAGTCTGGCTGGTTTTCTGTACAAGTAAGCGTTTTGATAATTTCATTTGGTAAGATATTATCTTCTGCCCAGTCATCGGTAGGAGTAAAATAGTTAATGTCCATCATTTCTTTGCTGGTAAAGGTATCAAATCCCATCATGGAGAAGGCATTGTCTCGGCTGTAGAATTTACCACCGTTGTTGTGTACCGCATGTGTGCCATATCCAAGAGATTTCATAACAGCAGCAACACTTTCGCAATCGGTTTCTTTTAAAATGGTTTTGTAAGGATATTCACCAGTACCAAAGTACTGTAGTTTCATACCTGTTAAAATTTCAAATTCTGCGTTAGCAGTTCCAGCACCTACAACTGGCACTTGTAAGTAACCAGATGTAAAGTTATCTTCCAGATAGTGGAAGAACGGAGTTGGATCCTTGCTATAAGTCATAAAGTTATATTCGTATGGATCCACAAATGATTCCAAAAGTACGGTAATAATATTTGGTCCATTTTCAGAAGTAACAGTTGTAATTGCTTTTTCGCTTTCAACAGCTTCTTGAAGCGCTGTGATTACTTCCTCATTATATCCGTCAGGTTTGTCCATGCCTCGATTTACAACACCGGAAGAAAAAGCATATACAAAGCCATAGTCTTTATAGCCTTGTGCGATGTTTGTAAAATAACTTGCAACAACGTTTCTTTCCTGAGCAATCGAAGTGATAAAGGGTATAGCCATAAATACTATCGAAAGTATAGAAGCAAGGGCTAAAATGCGTCGTTGTTTTCCTTTATAAATAGGGCCTTTGGCATAAATGATAGAACAGATAAAAACAAATAAGGAAACACCAATGATGATTAGGACAGCCATAAGTGGTGAAATATATGTTTTTAACATTGTCATAAGGTCAGATAAAACTGCTAAGTCTGCAAAACCAAATGGAGTTACTCGATTCGAGAGAACAATACCATTGATAATACCGAGGATAATCCAAAATGAGCAGGTTAAAACTCGTGCAAAACCACGTCTTCTAAACAAGTATACTAAGGTTAAGGATGCAAATACGATAAATGAGTTATAGAAGAAAACAAGTGGAGTTTTGGTAATAAACTGAAACGCTTCTATAATATCCCATCTGGATGCAAACTCTACTAAGAATACAACTACCATAGAGAGAAGAGCATGGAATATTAAAGAATAACTGTTTAGAATATCCATTGTTTTATTAAAACGCTCGGAATGTTCGACTTCTTTTTTGGTGTATAAAAAGTCTTTTATTTTTTTAAAATCGATTTTATTTAATATTTTTTCTTTAAGAAAAAGCGATATCTTTTTCATGATAACCTCCTTAAGTTCCTCAAAGATATACATTATAGAAAATGCAGTTGAAATACAAGTGGAAACTTTTATAAAAAATCTTAAGATTTCTTAAACTATTTGTTACTTCTTCTCCAAATGCCCATAGTTTCGGCTTCTTTTATTAAGTCATCACGAAAGGCTGGGTGTGCGATGGAAATAATTGCTTCGGCACGCTGCCAAGTGCTAAGTCCCTTTAGGTTAATCATACCATGCTCCGTTACAAGATGCTGAACACAAGCACGAGGTGTTGTAACTGCAGAGCCAGGAAGGAGAGCTGGACGTATGCGTGAATGGAGGTTGCCGTTGCGATCTGTATAAGTAGAAGAGCAGCATATGAAACTTTTTCCGCCGTTTGAAAAATATGCGCCAAGCACAAAATCCAATTGTCCCCCAGCGCCTGTAATTTGTTTAAAGCCGGAACTTTCGGAGCTAATTTGTCCATATAAATCTACATCAACACAGTTATTAATTGAGATTAAATTGTCTTGTTGAGCAATAATACGAGGATCATTTACGTAACTAGAAGAGGCACTAAGCATTTCGGGGTTATTATGAATGTAATCATATACTTTTTGTGTGCCTGCAGCAAAAACAAAGGTTTGTCTGCCTTTATCAAGGGTTTTGTGTTCACCGGTAATTTTACCTGCCTTTGCAATATCTACAAAACCATCAGAGTACATTTCTGTGTGCACGCCAAGTTCTTTTAAATCAGAATGGGCAATTAGAGAACCAAGTGCATTAGGCATGCCACCGATGCCAAGCTGTAAGCATGCGCCATTTGGGATTTGTTCTAAAATCTCATTTGCAATAGCTTTGTCTACCTCAGAGGCAGCAACGTTAGCACCAAACGAGGCTGGCATAGGATTGTCACCTTCTACAATATAATCAACTTTTGAAATGTGAATGCCAGCGTCAGTATTTCCAATGCAATAAGGCATATTTGTGTTTATCTCAACGATAATATAATCGGCTCTCTCGCAAACAGCGGCTAAATGTGAGGCGCTAGGGCCAAAATTGAAATATCCATTTTCATCCATTGGTGGAGACTGGAACATTACGATGTTAGAACCTTTTTCTAAATCATGGCTGTATCGAGGTAATTCAGAATAAGAAATAGGTGCATAAAATGCTAATCCACGATTGGCAAGTTGTCGTTCATATCCACTAAAATGCCACGAATTCCAAGTAAAGTGTTTTCCAGCGTCATCTCGTTCAAATACAGCAGGGATCTTTGGTAAAATGCCTCCGCGCAGATTTACATTTGTTAGTTCATCTGTGCGTTTTGCAAGAGCTATATCAAGTGAATCTACAGTGTTAATGCAGAAACCATATTCTACCCAATCACCTGATTTAATTATTTTTACAGCTTCGTCGGCAGAAACTTTCTTTTGGTTATATTCGTCGATGAAGTTCATAGTACCCCCCAATTATTATATTTCTATAATTTTAACATTTTTCTATATAATATGACAATATTTTCTGCTAAGATTTCGCGTGGAAAGTATTTGTAAATCTGTGTTAT
Organism: Agathobacter sp.; assembly: GCA_017407605.1. GTDB lineage: Bacteria > Bacillota > Clostridia > Lachnospirales > Lachnospiraceae > Roseburia. The sequence goes on from JAFQWG010000159.1 coordinate 4,998, forward strand.
AATGAAACAGATTAGAAATAAATGTTGGAGATGAACATGGATAAAACACGAAATGTAAAAAGACAGGGCAAAACAGTGAAAGCATTGGAAAATAAAAAGGATGGAAGCTGTCCATATGCAAAGAAATGTGGCGGATGTGATTATCAAGGCGTAGACTATAAAAAGCAGTTAGAGACAAAAGAAGCAAATGTAAAGAAACTCTTGAAAGATTTTGTTAAGGTGTCACCAATTGTAGGAATGGAAAATCCATATCATTATCGCCATAAAGTACATGCAGTTTTTGATTGTATTGCAAGAGGACAAGTGGTTGCTGGCGTATATAAAAAGAATTCACATGAGGTGGTTGACATTGAATGCTGCCAGATAGAAGATCAGGAAGCTGATGCAATCATTAGAGAAATAAAGAATCTTCTGAAGTCATTTAAAATTAAAACTTATGATGAAGATACTGGTTATGGGCTTTTGAGACATGTATTGGTCAGAAAAGGATATCATACAGGTGAGATTATGGTTGTGCTGGTTTTGGCATCGCCAATTCTTCCATCAAAGAATAATTTTGTAAAAGCACTTCGGAAGAATCATCCTAATATTAGTACGGTTGTTATCAATGTAAATGATAAAAAGACAAGTATGGTTTTAGGGGAACGAAATATAGTTGTGTATGGAAAAGGCTTTATTGAGGATAAACTATGTGGATGTACTTTTCGTATTTCACCAAATTCTTTCTATCAGGTAAATCCTGCACAGACGGAATTATTATATGAAAAGGCAATTAATTGTGCCCACCTTACTGGAAAAGAAAAGGTAATTGATGCATATTGTGGAACAGGTACGATAGGAATTATTGCATCAAAATATGCAAAAGAAGTATTAGGTGTAGAATTAAATAAAGATGCAATTAAAGATGCAATTACAAATGCAAAGCGTAATGAGATAAAAAATATTCGATTTGTAAATGATGATGCAGGAAAATATATGGTTTCCCTGGCAGAGAAAAAAGAGCTGGTAGATGTGGTGATTATGGATCCGCCTCGCAGTGGAAGTGATGAAGCATTTTTGTCTTCTGTAGTAAAGCTTGCACCTAAGCGAGTGGTGTATGTTTCTTGTGGACCAGATACGCTTGCACGAGACTTGAAATATTTAACACGAAAGGGATATAAGGTCACAGAGGCAACACCTTATGATATGTTTCCAATGACTTACCATACAGAGGTTGTAGTAGAATTAATAAGAGAGAAATAGATTGCATAAAATTTTTTATAAAAATTTAAGAAAAGAACACTGTTTTTATAGAAAAAAACGAGTATAATGAAATCGATATTTTTAACATGAAGAAAGTGGAAAGGAACCAAGAAAGATGTCTCTTAAAACTGGGAAAAAGAAATGGATAATCATTGTTGCAGTTGTTGTAATTGCGGCAATCGGTATTGGAGCAATTAGTTCTGGAGCAGGTAAACAACAGGAAGTAACAGTTAATGGTACTGTAAGTTATATTGAGAAAAGAACGATTGCTAATAGTATTAGTGGTAATGGTGTAGTTGAAGCAAGC
>JAFQWG010000160.1 GCA_017407605.1 Agathobacter sp.
GATGGTATTTTTGATTTGGTTATTCGTTCCCTTGTTGTAGGCAAGGGTAATACCAAAGCCAGTCAACTTCATTATCAGACCAGCCATATTGTAAAGGCGGAGACACAGGCGAAGATTATAGAGGCTTTAGAGGGCGATTTGACCGAAGAAGAAGCAGATGTGTATCGTAGAGGACGCAATGCAAAGTCTCCTACTATGGCAAAGAATGCTTCAATGGCAGATTATCGTAAAGCGACCGGTTTTGAAGCTCTTATGGGATATCTTTATTTAAAGGATGAATTTCCACGTGTAGTAGAACTTACAAAAATAGGGCTTGAGAGAGCAAAGATAACGATTTAATGAAATGAGCTCTTAGTTAAATGTACGTAAAATATATTCGGAGGACATATGGGATACGAAGAGAATAAAATTGAAGGACGTAATGCCGTATTAGAAGCATTTCGTTCTGGAAAGACTATCGATAAATTATTTGTATTAGATGGCTGCCAAGATGGACCAGTAAAATCGATTACAAGAGAAGCGAAAAAAGGCGATACAATTATTAACTATGTAACCAAGGAGCGTTTGGATCAGATTTCCGAAACTGGAAAGCATCAGGGGGTAATCGCAATCTCTGCTGCATATGATTATGCAGAAGTAGAAGATATTTTGGCAAATGCGGAAAATAAAGGGGAAGCGCCATTTATCATTATCTTGGATGGAATTGAAGATCCACACAACTTAGGTGCAATCATCCGTACTGCAAATCAGGCAGGAGCCCATGGTATTATCATTCCAAAACGTCGTGCGGTAGGTCTTACTCCAACAGTTGCACGTACATCAGCAGGAGCGATTAACTATACTCCAGTAGCGAAGGTAACAAATATTACACAGACAATCAAAGAGTTAAAAGACAAAGGTATGTGGTTTGTATGTGCTGATATGGATGGCACACCAATGTATGACTTAAATCTTACTGGCTCTATTGGTCTTGTTATTGGTAACGAAGGTGATGGTGTCAGTAAACTTGTAAAAGAAAACTGTGACATGATTGCAACAATTCCAATGAAAGGTGATATTGATTCACTAAATGCATCTGTAGCAACTGGTGTATTGGCATACGAAATCGTACGTCAAAGACTTGGGAAATAACTATCGGAAATGTGATAAATTGTACCTTTGAACGATGTTCAAATAGAGAAAGGCAGTTTATGAATTATACAAATTACACAGATGAAGCATTAATTGATATGCTTCGTTCTGGAGATGCAGAAATTGCAGATTATCTCATGGAAAAATATAAACCATTGGTGCGTAAAAAGACCAATGCGATGTATTTAATCGGTGGAGAGACAGAAGATTTGATACAGGAAGGGATGATAGGTCTTTTCAAAGCTATGAGAGACTTCGACCAACGAAGAGAAGTTAGCTTTTTTTCATTTGCAGAGCTTTGTATCAATAGACAGTTATATTCTGCATTAGAAGCATCCAATCGAAAAAAACATATACCATTGAATACTTATATTTCTTTTTCCAACAAGGAAGATGCAGATGGTGTTAGTTTGGAGCAGATGCTTACAGATGAAACTGCAAGTCCAGAGCAATTGATGATAGAACATGAATCTAAAGAAGAATTTTTTCAAAGACTTCAGGAAAAATTAAGTCCGATGGAGAAAAAAGTGTTATACTTATATTTAGAAGGACATAGTTATACACAGATTGCGGAATTGATGGAAAAAACACCAAAGTCGATTGATAATTCTTTACAGAGAATTCGTACAAAAATCATTTCTTTAAAGGATAAAATCTAGTCTAATCATAGATTTTGTCCGATAAATATTTAGAAAGGGGGAGCGAAGATGGAATTCAGTCGTGATGGAAAAACAATTCGTTGTGTAATCTCAGAAGAAGAAATCGAAGAACTGGGATATACCATAGATGATATTATCAGTAATGGCGCACGTACGCAGGAATTTATGAACCAGATTTTTGATATGGCGGAAGAAGAATTCCAGACAAAGTTTGATTTAGGTATCAAAGCAGTACGTGCAGATATTTTACCAGACCATACGATTTCGTTGACCTTTTCAGAGCATCCAGGCAGTGAAGGTATGATGGAACACATCAAAGACATTGTAAATGGTTTGCTCAATACAATTCCAAAGCAAAAGTGGGATGAGATAAAGGCAATCAAAGAAAATGGAAATAAATCTGGGGATGATGAGGGTGTACATCCACCAAAAATCATTGTTTTATTTGCATTTGAAGATTTAGATATATTAATTCGTTATGCAAAAAATGTTCAGGTGGAGCAGATGCCATTTAATCAGCTTTACAAATTAGATAATATCTATTTCCTTATGATAGACATGACAGATTGTGAAGAATTAGAAGTAAAAAGACTTTCAGCTCTGACCGACGAGTATGCAACTGATATTTTCGTAGGAGCAGAGAAGAGAGCCTTCATTTACGAGCACGGCAAACCTATTCTGACGGAACGTGCACTTGAACAATTAAAGGAAATCTAATCACATATCTCATAAATACAGGGATTAACAACAAAAAGAGGATTTAGTTTTAGATTCTAAAACTAAATCCTCTTAATTTTTGCTATGTAGTTAACCTAACACTTTTTTAATAGATTCAAGTACACGGTCAGCCTGGAATGGTTTAACGATGAAGTCTTTTGCTCCTGACTGGATAGCTTCGATAACCATTGACTGCTGTCCCATAGCAGAACACATTACACATAATGCGCTTGGATCAGCTGCCTTGATATCTTTTAATGCTGCAATACCATCTTTGTTAGGCATTGTGATATCAAGTGTTACAAGGTCTGGTTTCAATTCGTTGTATTTTGCAAGTGCTTCGATACCGTCAGCTGCTTCACCAACTACTTCATAACCACCTTTTGTAAGAATGTCTTTAAGCATCATTCTCATGAATGCAGCGTCGTCTACTACTAAAATTTTCTGTGCCATTTTATAAGCCCTCCTGGTTTAAAATCTGTTTTACGATACTAAGTGGATATAATTGCCAAATTGTACTGTTAATCAATCCATCTACAGTCAAACGGAATGTTACTTTTACAATGTCAGTTCCGTTGCATAATTCGTCTGGTATTACGAATGTGGTTTTGTATTTGGAATTGATGAGTGGGAATCCAATATCAGTTGGTCTACGCAATAATTCAGACATAGATGTAGCGATGCGTCCACACATTTGATTCATAGCTTCTGATATTGCCGAGATTGTAATCTCATCGAAAGACATAACAGTTGTATCACCATTGCCACCCATCATAAGGTTTGCGATGATTAAGGCATCGTTTTCTTTTAATATCATAAGATTGGTTCCGTCTAACCCCTTTGTATATGGAACCTTAACTAAGATACGATCCGGTTTTACCAGAGATTCTTCTTTTGAAAGAACTTCTACAACTGGAGTCGTAATGTTGGTTGGTCGATTGATAATCATGCTAAGTGCGGTAGCAGCATTACCAGTACAGATATTGGCTACTTCACCGATGATATCAGCCTGTTCTCTTGTAATTGAATCCATATTCCCCTCCATAATACCTTTATCCTAAATTGTATTATAGCAAACATAGTCGAAATATGGAAGAAAATTCTTTCTTATTTTTGAATTATTATTGGTAGAGGTTTTTCTATATGTTAAAATAGGAATAAATAGACATAGAATCTTATAAATAAACAACAATTCATATGAGAGAGGTGTTTTACTTGAGTGAATTAGAATATCAGGAAGCGTTAAAACTTGGAAAAAAAGAACAGAAAAAGTGTGTTGCAGAAGGACGTTTTCCTTATCTTCCGGTTTTAGATGAAATATTAGAGCATCAAGATGTTCAGACAGAGCAGAAATTAGGCCTTATGCAGATACCTTTAGAATATGTGGTAGGTACTAGCACAAGAAATCGTACATATGCCTTTGCGGCTAACTTTATGCCGATTTTGGAAACCGGAACGGAGTTTGCATCTAAGTGGATTAATCTGGCAGAAGCTCAGGTGGAAGAGGGAATTCGTGATCCAATTATTGTATATGAATTTTTGAATCGCTATTATGTGGTGGAAGGAAATAAAAGAGTCAGTGTGCTGAAATATTATAAGGCGGACTCAATTTCTGCAATTGTTACAAGAAAAGTGCCAAAGCCATCTGAAGATGAGGAGATAAAGCTGTACTATGAACTTATGAAATTCCAAGAAGATACAGGAATTAATAGCATTGAATTTTCTCACTTGGGCGAGGCATCAACTTTGGTAACGCAGGTTGGGGTTCAAGTCCCATGGGATAGTGAAACAAAAGAGACCTTCCGAAGTAAATTGTTTTATTTTTCAAAAGCATATGAAGAAAGAGGTGGAAAAAAGCTTCCGATAAAGCTTGGAGATGCGATTGCGACATTTATACGTGTTTATGGATATGGAGCAATGCTTCTTATGAGTCAGTCAGATTTTGCACAGAACATTCAAAAATGTTGGAGTGAATTTGCCGTGCTTACAGAAAAAGAACGAGTGGATTTGGTGCTTCATCCAACAGAAGTGCAGGGGAAAAAGCATCTTTTGAGACATCTATTGTCATTTTCAAGTCAGAAGAAATTTATGGTTGCATTTCTTTATCCAAAGAGTGCAAAAGAATCTGACTGGATCTACAGCCATGATTTGGGACGCAGCTATTTAGAAGAGACTTTCCCTGAACAGATAAGCACGATTTGTGTGGAAGGTGTTACGGAAGATGATATAGAAGCAACCTTGAATGATGTAATTTTAAAAGGTGCAGATATCATATTTGAGGTAGGCCCACAGATGATGAAAGCTTCCTTAAAAGTTGCCCTTGAACATCCAGAAGTGAAAATATTAAATTGCTCTTTAAATGAACCACATAAAAATATCCGTACCTATTATGCCCGCATGTATGAAGCAAAGTTTATTTCTGGTATGATTGCTGGTGCGATGGCAGAAAATGACAAAATTGCTTATGTGGCAGACTATCCAATCTATGGAATGATTGCAAATATCAATGCATTTGCGCTAGGGGCAGCTTGTGTGAACCCAAGGGCGAAGGTATATGTAGACTGGTCTACGAGAAAAGACTATGACTTGGATAAGTTTTTGAGTATGAATGATATTCACTATGTGTCAAATCAGGATATGATTACTCCAATTGCAGCTTCTCGTGAATTTGGTTTGTATCGCTACGAAGATGGTGTAGCTACAAACTTGGTTATGCCCCTTTGGAACTGGGGTGTATTCTATGAGAAATTGATTCATAGTATTCTTGCTGGTGCATATGAAACAGAAGGTGATGCAGAAGTCAAAGCATTAAATTACTGGTGGGGCATTTCAGCAGGAGTTATTGACTTGATTTATTCGAAAAATGTGCCAAAAGGTGTGAAACGTCTTGCAGAACACATTGAGTATGATATTAGTGTGGAGGATGTAGTGCCTTTCTTTGGAGAAATCTATGCACAGGATGGGACTTTAAAGAATGAAGCTGAGCAATCAATGTCGCCAGAGGATATTATGAAAATGGACTGGCTGGTGGAAAATGTCATAGGTGAAATACCAAGCATTGATTTACTGCAGGAACAGGCGAAGACAGTCGTAGAATTAAAGGGCGTAGAGGAAAAGAAAGAATCATGAGAATACTGTTTATTTCAGATGAAGAGAATAAAGAATACTGGGATTTTTTCCGAAAAGAAGCCTTTGAAGAAATAGATATTATTGTGTCTTGTGGTGACTTAAAAGCAGAGTATTTAAGTTATCTTGTTACCATGACATCATTGCCAATTCTTTATGTAAAAGGCAATCATGATAATAAGTATGAGCAAAAAGGGCCAGAAGGCTGTATTTGTATCGAAGATGATATCTATGAGTACGAGGGTGTGCGTTTCTTAGGTTTGGGTGGTTCTTATCGTTATAAAAAAGGTCCGAACCAGTACACAGATAGCGAGATGAAACGTAGAGTTCGACGTTTGTGGCTTAAATTACTTAAGAAAAAGGGCTTTGATGTATTGGTTACACATGCTCCAGCATATGGGGTCCATGATGGTGAAGATTTAAGCCATAGAGGTTTTTCTGTGTTTTTAGAGTTAATCGAAAAATATCAGCCAAAATACTTTGCACATGGGCATGTACATATGAATTATGGACGTCAATTTCCAAGAGAGTATGAGATTGGAAGTACAAAAGTGATTAACGCGTATAATCACTATGTGGTGGAGATTTAAAGGAAGAATTGAAGATGTGTTTGTGCACTCACAAAAAAGAAAACCCTCGAAAAATCGAGGGTTTTTAAGCTACTAACGGGAGTCGGACCCGTGACCTCTACATTACCAATGTAGCGCTCTACCACCTGAGCTATAGTAGCATTTATAGTGTTGATTTCGTCAACTGTTAAATCATACTATACGATATTTGAAATGTCAAATAAAATTTGGCTTATGCGTTGTAATAATTCATAACCTTTTGTACATAATTTTGTGTTTCTTCAAATGGTGGAATACCGCCATATTTGTCAACATTTCCAGGACCAGCATTGTAAGCCGCAAGTGCAAGTGTGTTATTTCCATTGTACTTATTTAAGAGTTTACTAAAATACATTGCACCGCCCATAATGCTTTGTCTTGCATCATATGGATCTGTAACGCCACATTCTGCGGCTGTGCCTGGCATCATCTGCATGATGCCCATTGCTCCAGCGTGACTAGTTGCAGAAGGATTGAAGTTGGATTCTGTACGTGCAATTGAACGAAGAAGTTTTTCATCTACACCATAGGTAGCGGATGCTTCTTTAAAATAAGAGTTTAATTCTTCGGTAGTAACAAGAGCTGCAGCATCTACTTTCTGAGTAAATGTATTTATGCCAGAAGCAATACCACTGGTAAAGCTACGAGAGTATCCTTGTGTAGGTGCATTAAGTGTAAAGTTTTCCACAGTTGCAGGTGCTACAATATTGCTTCCCAAAGAACTACGAAATTTCATGACAGCTGCGGCATTTACAGCATCTGGGTCGACAGAGCCAGAATTGCTCTCTGCAATCATTGCATCAATTGCCATAGCACGGAGCGCATTCTGATTTAATACCAGCACATCCTGAAACGATTCTTCTGAATTGCTAGTCTCTGTTGTTGTCACAGGAGTGGTATTTGTATTCATTGATGAAGTTGGAATATATCTGCTTACTTTTACTGACATATGTTTTCCTCTTTTGTTGCACAAGTATGCCGAGATGAACATCCGGCGGAGGTTTATTCGGCAAAAACCATTAATATCTACATGACTATATATCGGTCGAAGTGTGGGAAAATATTATAGCCTACAGTCATGATGATTATAACATAAAAGTGTCTTGAAATAAAAGCAAAGTTGTTGTAGTCTAAAAAAGTATTATTTTGTCGCATTATTTAGCGGCTGTAAGGAGAAATTCAGATGAAAAAGACACCGTTTGTAACAAAAGAACAGGTTGAAGAAATTGTAAAGACATATCCTACACCATTTCATCTCTATGACGAAGCTGGTATTCGTGCAAATGCCAAGGCTGTACAGGAAGCATTTGCTTGGAATAAAGGATTTCGTGAATATTTTGCAGTAAAGGCTACACCAAACCCATTTATTTTAAATATCTTAAAAGAATATGGTTGCGGCTGTGACTGTTCCTCACTCACAGAGCTTATGATGGCAAAGGCTTGTGGATTTGAAGGAGACCAGATTATGTTTTCTTCCAACGACACACCTTTAGAAGAATTTACTTATGCTAATGAGCTTGGTGCCATTATCAACTTAGATGATTTTACACATATTAAATGTGTGGAAGAGACTTTGGGCTATATTCCAGAAACCATTAGCTGCCGTTACAATCCAGGGGGCGTGTTTGAAATGAGCAATGGTATCATGGACAATCCTGGTGATTCTAAATATGGTATGACGAAGAGTCAGATTATCGAAGGCTTTAAAATTATGAAGGAAAAAGGTGCCAAAAACTTTGGTATCCATGCATTCCTTGCCAGCAACACCGTAACCAACGAGTATTATCCACAACTTGCAAAACAGCTTTTTGAGCTTGTAGTTGAATTAAAAGAAACAACAGGTTGTCATATTACGTTTGTTAACCTTTCCGGAGGAGTTGGAGTACCTTATACACCAGATCAGGAACCAAATGATATTTATGCAATTGGCGAAGGTGTGCACAAAGCATATGATGAAGTACTTGTGCCAGCGGGAATGGATGATGTAGCAATTTTCTCTGAAATGGGACGTTTTATGCTTGCACCATATGGCTGCCTTGTAACGCAGGCCATCCATGAAAAACATATCTACAAAGAGTATATTGGTGTAGATGCCTGTGCAGTAAACTTAATGCGTCCAGCTATGTATGGGTCTTATCACCATATTACAGTACTTGGAAAAGAAGACGCTCCTTGTACAGAAACTTATGATGTAGTAGGTTCTCTTTGCGAAAATAACGATAAGTTTGCAATTGATCGTAAGCTTCCTGTTATCGATAAAGGCGATTATCTCGTTATCCATGATACAGGTGCACATGGTTTTGCAATGGGGTACAGTTACAATGGAAAACTCAAATCTGCAGAACTTTTACTTCAGCCAGACGGAAATGTAAAAATGATTCGTCGTGCTGAAACACCAGCAGATTACTTTGCGACATTTGATTGTTTTGATTTTAAATTTGAGGAATAAATTATAAATTGTTCTTGCAAACGATTAGTTCTTATGCTAATATAGATACGTTCGTAACGAACGCGCAGGAGTGGCGGAATGGCAGACGCATCAGACTCAAAATCTGACGAGGGCGACCTCGTGTGGGTTCAAGTCCCATCTCCTGCATGTAAAAGAAGAAAGGTAGGTCGAATGACCTACCTTTTTTCTTTTATATGCCGAGGAGTCCCTTGAACCCAGGGTTCAAGGTCTCCTCGCCACAAGTGACTTCGTCGGTCGGTTCGACGGGAAAAAGGTTCGCCGGACCTTTTTCTTAATCCGTCTCACCCCATCTCCTGCATTTTGAAGGGTAGGTTTTAAAACTTACTCTTTTTTTATTGACAAAAGTTATCATATATGATAACTTTTTCGTATGACATGTCGCATTTTGGCGATATTTAGGTACGGTTGTAGAAAATACAAATTGATAGGAGAGAAGTGTATTGGGCAAGGCGAATTCGCCCAGGGAAGAGGTTGTGCGACAGCTGAAAGAAGTTCGGAAGGCTGAGGGGATGACTCAGGAGCATTTAGCGGAGCTGGTTGGCACAAAGAAATCGAATATTTCCCGATTAGAAAGTGGGCGCTATAACCCGAGTCTGGACTTTCTCGTCAAGGTAGCAGATGGACTCGGTAAACAGATTTCGGTAAAGGTCATGTAGGAGGTATTGGGTGTCATGGCGGCGATGAAGTTAGGTAATTTTACAGGAAATGATATTGAATTATGCTGGACAACAAACCTTAAAGCAGGGAATCAGATTGTTCAGGCTCTTTTAAATGCGAGTATTCCATTTACAAAGAATTCAAAACGTATTCCTTTCTTTAAGAGAGATCAGTACAATGGAGCAGATGAGATTTTGATGATTACAGTGAATCCACATCGTTATTCTCAGGCAAGACGTGTGGTAGATACAGTAGATTATAGTTATCGTAAGAGACTTGTGCTGTCCAATTATTAAGTCTTGTTGGGGTGATGTTTGTCTAGATGGCAAAACGGACTGAAATCCAAGGATTTATTAGTTAAAATCTGGAATGAAACCTAGATAATTGAATAAAATAATGTTAAAAAGCAAGCAGGTATGGTAGAATTAAGACTAGTGTACCTGCTTATTTTATTGATAGAACTGTAGAAGATAGAGTCGTGGTTCAATAAGCAGATTTGGGAGAATGATATTAGAATATGAAACGAAGTTTGTTTGATAAGATAGTTAATTCTATATGGTTTTTCTTTGTGCCGATTGCATTGTTTTATATAATGGAGGCATACGAGCACAATGCTTTTGTGGAAGTGCGGCCATTGGCACAGTTTTATAATATCTTTTTATTAGAACTCATTGGTGTGTTCTTGCTTTTTGTAATAGGGAATGCAAAATGGGCACTTCGTATCGAAATTGTGTTTGCTCTAGTTTTTGGATTGGTAAATCATTATGTCATGGCATTTCGTTCGACACCTTTTGTGCCATGGGATTTGTTTTCGATTAGGACAGCTGCAAGTGTGGCTGGAAATTATGATTTTACGCCGACATTAGAAGTGATTGTAGTGACCTTGCTTTTGGCTGCATTGTTTGTTGTGGTGCGTTTTATTGATTTGCAGATTCCTCGTAAGGTGTTGTGGCGAATTGTGCCAGTTGGTTGTGTTGCAATTTTATTAGTCGGTTTTGTAAATCTATTACAGGATAAAAGCTTCCAGACCAGAAGTTATCTCTATCCACACCTGTTTACCCCAGC
>JAFQWG010000025.1 GCA_017407605.1 Agathobacter sp.
ACCTGTACGCTAGTTTTTCCTGGTCTGATAACACCAGAAACACCTGCTGATTTAATTACTTTTTCATCAACTAAAGCCTGATCTTTAACTTCAAGACGAAGTCTTGTGATACAGTTGTCGATAGATGTTACGTTATCTTTTCCGCCAAGACCTTCTAAGATGATAGCTGCTACTTCTGTGAAGTTATCATTTGAAAGAACAACTGCTTTTTCAGCTTCTACATCATCGTCTTCACGACCTGGAGTCTTAAGATCCCATTTAACGATAGCGAATTTAAATACTAAGTAGAATACTACGAATGCAGCAATACCTAATGGAAGAATCATCCATGTATTTGCAGCTGCTGGTAAGCTAGCTGAGAATACTAAGTCTGTTGCACCTGCTGAGAAACAGAAACCTGCACGGAATCCTACTAAGCATGTGATTACTGTGAAGATACCATATAATGCTGCGTATACTACGTATAATGCTGGAGCTAAGAACATGAAACCAAATTCGAAAGGTTCTGTAACACCACATACGAATGCACAAACTGCTGCTGAAGCAACTAAACCGATAGCAACTTTTTTCTTAGCTGGTTTAGCTGTCTGAATCATAGCTAAAGCTGCACCTGGAATACCAAACATCATACATGGGAAGAAACCTGACATGTAAATACCAAGATCCCAAGAAACGTCTGCTGATGTTTTACCAGCCCAGAAGTTACCAAGGTCACCAAGACCAATTGTATCAAACCAGAATACGTTGTTTAATGCATGGTGTAAACCTGTTGGAATTAATAAACGGTTTAAGAATGCATAGATACCAGCACCTACAGCGCCCATACCTGCGATAGCTTCGCCTAAACCAACAAGAGCACCGAAGATAATTGGCCATACAAATAAAAGTACTACTGATACAAGGATTGAAACAAATCCTGCTACTAAAGCAACACAACGTTTGCCAGAGAAGAATGATAACCAATCTGGTAATTTTGTGCCTTTAAATTTGTTGTAGCATGTAGAACCGATTACACCAGCTAAGATACCGATAAATGGGTTAGCGATTTTGTTGAAAGCAAGTTCTTTAACTGCATCGCCTGCTACTGATGGCATAATTGTTGTTACAAATCCTGTGTTTAACAATGTTGTAATCATGAACCAAGATGCGATAGCAGCAACGCCACCAGTACCATCGTTGTCTTCTGACATACCAACACCAACACCGATAACAAATAAGATTGCCATGTTGTCGATTAAAGCTGCACCAGCTTTAACTAAGAATAAACCAAGTAACTGTACAAAACCAGTTACATCACCACCCTGCATTGTGGATGGACAAAGCGCATATCCAATACCCATGAGTAAACCACAGAGTGGAAGACATGCTACAGGTAACATCAAAGATTTACCTAATTTCTGAAGAAATTTCATAACAAATTCCCCTTTCTTAAATTAATTTTTATAATAATTCGCGAGCTCACGCGAATTGTTATCTTTTTCTTATAAGTTTGCTTCAAAGAACGCTTTCATTGCTGTAGCAGCAGCTTCTTCATCTTCGCCTTCTACAGTTACAGTAACTTCATTGCCCTGTTTTACTGCCATTCCCATAACTCCCATGAGACCTTTAGCAGCTGCTTTCTTTTCGCCACAAGCTAATGTAATAGTACTTGCAAACTGTTTTGCTTCTTTTACAAGAAGTCCTGCTGGACGAGCGTGAATGCCTAATTCATCTTTGATTACATAAGTAAATGTCTGCATATGTATATCCCCCTTAATTATTTATCTAACTCCATAACAACATCACCAGGTTCTACCTGTTTTCCTGTTGTACGAATTACGTCTTTATAGTCATCTGCGTTACATACTACAACTGGAGTAACTGTATCATATCCAGCTGCTGCGATTGCTTCCATATCAAACTCTAAAAGCAAATCCCCTTTCTTTACAGATGCACCGCTTTCTACATGTGCGGTGTAGTGTTCTCCTTTTAACATTACAGTATCTAATCCAACATGGATTAATACTTCGGTTCCCTTGTCTGATACAAGACTTACCGCATGTTTTGTATCAAACACCATTGCTACTGTGCCATCAAATGGCGCATATACTTTGCCTTCGGATGGCTTAATTGCCATACCTTTTCCAAGCATTTCTTCTGCAAAAGTTGGATCATTTACTGCAGCACTTTCAATTGCTTCACCTTTTAATGGTGCACCAACAACATCTGCATATTCTTTTGTTTTCTTTTTAAAGAAATCGAACATCTTTACCTACCCCTTTTCTATGTTTTTCTGAATGCGGCGAATATGAATTGTCATGTTCACCAACTCATCAATTTTCATAGTATAATTATACTTCTCTTTTGTATATCTTGCAATCTCATTTGCAATAAAATATGCCTCAGGATATAGTGAAATAACCATATTATTATACTCTTCTTCCTGCTGCATAATCTGTTCCTCATGCACCATACGGAGAGCCATAAATTTTAAGTGTGCAATGAATCTTGCACAATGCATTTCTGAGTCATCCAGCTTAACGTTCAACCCATGCTCTACCATACATAAAACTTCTCTAATTATGGTGGTAATCTGCATCGTATCACTCATTCCAGTGTTATACTCTGCATTCACGAAATGCATTGCAATGGACGCCGCTTCATCACTTGGAAGCTGTACACTTAATTTGCTTTCTATCATACGAACTGCATATTCACCGACTAAATATTCACTACGATAAAAGCTTTTTACTTCTTGCGCTAGCGGATTATCGAAAATAATACCTGTTTTATAACGTTCAAGTGCAAAGTTGATATGATCCGTCAGTGATATATAAATGCTACTACTCAAACGTTTTCCTAAAATATTTGTTGCATAATTGATAATTTCAATACATACATCCAAATGCTCTAATGGGATCGAACTAACAACCTCTTCAAACTTTCCAATTTCAGCCTTTCCAGATAAAACAAACTTCTTTTCTACTTTGTTTTGAGGAATGATTTCTCCTGACTTTGCTTGAAAACCAATCCCTTTACCCATCAGAACAACTTCTTCATTTGACTCATCTATTGCAGTCACTACATTATTGTTAATAACTTTTTCAATGGTCATACTGTCCCCTATTTCACCTTTAGCTTGTATACAAATAAAAAAAGCCAAACTTCATCCGATAAATCTTTTGAAGTCTGGTCTTGCCTACTCTCACGTAGTAACAATCCGTTACCTGTTCATTTAACACTACAATACATTCTACCTATTTTTTCGACTAATGTCAACAAATGTTTAGCATATTTTACATATCAGTGATATACTGTTTCTATCCTATATTATTAACTTAAAGGAGCATTTATGAATAAAACTGTATTAATCACTGGCGCTTCAAGAGGTATTGGCAAAGCCATTGCTCATAAATTTGCAAATGAAGGATTCTCTGTTATCATAAATTGCAGCAAATCAGCAGACGACTTGATGCAGCTAAAGAACGCATTGGAAAATCTTTATCACGTCAACGTCTTAGCTTCCGTTGGAGATGTTGGCAATTTTGCCTATGTTAAAGAACTTTTTAAACTTATTGAAACAAATTTCGACGGTGTTGATATTCTAATTAATAATGCTGGCATTTCTCACATTGGACTTCTTAGCGATATGGACGTTGAACAGTGGCAGACTCTTATAAATACAAATCTCTCTTCTGCCTTTTATACTTCCAAATTAGCAATTCCATATATGCTTTCGCAAAAAAAAGGAAAAATTATAAACATTTCGTCCGTATGGGGAAATGTAGGTGCTTCCTGTGAAGTTGCATATTCAGCCAGCAAAGGTGGACTTAACACTTTCACAAAAGCTCTCGCGAAAGAACTAGCACCAAGTAATATTCAAGTGAATGCAATTGCTTGTGGCTGTATTGACACTGCTATGAATCATTGTTTTTCCCCAGAAGAACGAAAATCTTTAGAAGATGAAATCCCTGCTGGGCGTTTCGGTATGCCAGAAGAAGTTGCTTCCCTCGTTTATACAATTGCAACAGGCTGTAACTATATGACTGGCCAAATCATCACACTTGATGGTGGTTGGTGTTAGTCCTATTTTATGTATCATATTCTCATATTTCAAGAAAAAGGTCACGTTTCGTGACCTTTTCTTTTTTTCTTTCTTTTTTCTTAATACAATGACCCCATGAACGTAAAACATCAGAAAACCTATCCTTTAAAAATACCAATAACCGAATATCCGGATTTTAGTGACCGATTAAAAGTTACCATGAAATTACGTGGCTGTTCTGTTGAAGAACTTGCAAAAAAGACGTATCTCTCAAAAGCCGCCATCTGCGGTTATCGAAAAGGGATACGGACACCAAATCTAGTAATTCTTAAACTTATTGCAACAACGCTCGATGTTAGCTCAGATTTTTTAATTGGTTTAAAAGAATATATTTACATATAAAAGGACGTATTTTTCTTTTTCGAAAAATACGTCCTTTTGTTTTATTCAGCTACAAATATAATGGTTGTTCTTGCTGGAACACGAACTGTATTTGGCCCAAACTTTTCTGTCATATAATCAAAATCTGCGTCATCATGATATTCACAATTTGTGTTTACTTTTACTTTCCACTGCATTCCGTTTGTAAGCGATGGAAGTTGTAAAGTAAGTGGTTCCCAATATGAGTTCATGCAATAGAATACAAGATCGTCACCTGTGTCCTGCTCATTACGCCCAGCAAACATAATACCTATCATATGAGTACCATGCTCTGTTACACTATTATATGGATATCCATTATGCACACTGATTGGCGGAAGCTGACAAGCCGCTTCCTTTGTACGCTTTCTAAGAATTGGATGTTTCTTTCTAAAATGAATCATAAAGCGAACAAAATCATGTATTTCTTTAAACTCTTCCAAACGGTTCCAATCAAGCCATGAAATGATATTATCCTGGCAATATGCATTGTTGTTACCATACTGTGTATTACAGAATTCATCACCAGCAAAAAACATCGCTGCCCCTCGGCTGCAAAGAAGGGCTGCAAAAGCATTTTTAATCAGGCGACGACGTAGACTATTGACTTCTACACTATCAGATTCCCCTTCATGTCCACAGTTCCAACTACGTCCGTTGTTATCTCCATCTGTGTTATCCCAGCCATTCATTTCATTATGCTTTTCATTATATGAATATAAGTCATACATCGTGAAACCATCATGGCAAGTAATAAAGTTTACGGAAGCAGAATGACCTCTTCCTTCTGGACTATATAAATCGGAAGATCCCGTAATTCGCATAATTGCATTTGACGCAGATCCTGCATCACCTTTTAAGTAACTTCTCATATCATCACGATATTTTCCATTCCATTCTGCCCATCTATTCCATGACGGGAAGCTACCAACCTGATAAAGTCCGCCGGCATCCCAGGCTTCTGCAATTAATTTTGTTTTACTAAGAATAGAATCAAATGCCAAAGCCTCTAAAATAGGAGGATTCGCCATTGGTGCACCATTCTGATCTCGGCCTAATATAGAAGCTAAGTCAAAACGGAAACCATCCACCCTAAACTCTGTTACCCAATGTCTTAAACAGTCCAGAATAAAATTACGAACAATTGGATGGTTACAATTCATTACATTGCCACATCCACTGAAGTTATAGTATTTACCATCCGGTGTAAGCATGTAATAAATATTATTATCAATTCCTTTAAACGAGAAAGATGGTCCATGCTCATCACCTTCGGCTGTATGGTTAAATACAACGTCGAGAATTACTTCAATTCCATTTTTCTTCAAATCATAAATTAATCGCTTTAATTCTTTCCCCTCATAGTTATGTTCTTCCTGTGAAGCATATCCTGTGTTTGGCGCAAAGAATGACACTGTATTATAACCCCAGTAGTTATACAACTGTACACCATCTACTACACGAGCATTTTCCATTTCATCAAACTCAAAGATTGGCATAAGCTCCACTGCATTGATCCCCAAATCTTTTAGGTAAGGAATCTTTTCACGAAGACCTTGGAAAGTCCCTTTTGCAGTAACACCAGAAGAAGAATCCTTTGTATAGCCTCTTACATGTGTTTCGTAAATAACTAGATCTTCAATTGGTGTATTAAGCTGACCAACTTCACCCCAGTCAAACTCACTCTTTACAACTCTGGCTCTATATTCAAATGCTTTTCCACCTTCTGGCTTTTCTCCCCAGTGGCGCTGCCCTGTTACCGCTCTTGCATATGGATCTAGTAAAACGTGTTCTTTATTAAACATCTTACCTTTTTCAGGGTTATATGGTCCATCAAAACGGTATGCATATTCAAAATCCTGAATCTTGATATCATATACTAAAATAGAATAGGTATCCCCAATTCGATATTCCTCTGGAATAGGAATAACAACTTTTGGTTCTACACCATGTGGCTCATATAAGAGCAGTTCTGCACTTGTTGCGCCATGCGAACTTACCGTAAAACTTACCCCATTTTTCGTCTCAAATGCTCCACGCATTCGATAGAAACCTGGCCTTACCAAATAACCATTGATTTCCTGTAACGGACAAAGTACAGCCCCTTGTAAACCATCAGACTCCCCTAATGTTTTTTTCACATCTGTACTATTTACTTTTTCTGTTCTGTTATTAACACGCCATTTCATTATTTCAAATTCCTTCAAGTCTTATTCTTTATGTAATATGTCTACCAAATGTCCGCTCGCCCCCAAAAGGTCAGCTCTTTCGCATGTTGCCAAATGGTAATCAATGAAGTAACGAAATTCTTCTTCATCTAATGCATTTAAATAAGGACGAATATAGTTCGCAGCTCCATCTGCTGCAACAACCTGTATTCTTTTTAATCCCACTTCTCTATTTAATTCTTCGATATCCTCGGTACGAACCATACTATACAAGTCATTTGCCTTCTTAGTACAATGAAAGTCACCATCCAGCATACCCGTTTCTATGCCCTCTTTGATGTGTTTTTCCTTGAACGCATACGTAATAACACTAAACTCGTTCATAATATATGCTACAAAGATGATTCCTCCAGATTTTACGACACGTTTCGCCTCGGATAAGGCTTTTAGCTTCTCCTCTTTTTCCAAAAGATGATACATTGGTCCGAATACTAGCACTGCATCAAATGTATTATCTTCAAAACGCTTTAACTTCATCGCGTTTCCCTGATATGCTTTTACTGAACTTCCTTTTTGCTTTAGCCGTCCTAGATTATGTTTTACCAACTCTACCGCTGTAACATCATAACCTTCCTCTGCTAACGGAACACTATAACGTCCGGTTCCTGCTCCTACATCTAAAATCTTTATATCATATTTTGATTTTTCTTCTTCCATCTGATTTAAATATTTATGTATATATTTCATGGAAGTGATAAATTCTACTTGACCATGTCTGGAATTCAGTCGCTTTTCTTCATTAAACTTATTGTAATATAACTCTAATTCTGTCACGATAACGCCTTTATTTCCTTTTTATTTTCGTACATTGATAAATCTGCACGATGTCTTGTTTCTTCAATATCTTTATCAATTACTGGATCATACATCGCATACCCACATGCAATACCAAACCCTTCATCTGCATTCATATCTCGATATTCGCGAACGGCATCTCTTAATGCTTTTCGTCTTTCAATAATCGTACCTTCTGTTACACCTTTTGCCACAACACAAAATTCATCTCCTCCAATACGATATACTTTTCCGAGATCTTTAAACACATCCTGAATCATATGTGCAGCATCAGCAATATACTTATCGCCAGCCATATGACCTTTTACGTCATTACATTGTTTCAAATTATTAAGGTCGAACGTAATAATCTGTACGCCTGTTAATTCTGTACCTAGACTTGTATCTTCCGAATATGCATTACGGTTATAACAGCCAGTTGGAAAATCTTTTACTGCCATTTCACGATAAATCTCCATCTTATGCGCTTCCTGCACTTGTTCTTGTGCCGCTCTTGCCGTTTCAGCACCTAAGATAACCGCATAGATTAAAAATCCAAGTTTTCCTAACTGGTTGGAATCAGATACATTTGTAAAATATCCACTCATATCAACTACCGCAGTCACAAGCAATGCCAGCAATCCCAATACATTGGCAATAATTTTTCTCTTATTCTTTCTATTTTTAATAGCTGCTAAAATACCATAGAACAGATACAACATCGTAAATATGATATTTGCCATAGTAAACATAACCGTCTCTTTTACGGATGCTATATTTGTCAGGTGTAAAAATTGTGCTACGATGGTCTCAATCACTATATACCCTGCAATTAATTTATGAAGATGCTTATCTTCTGTCTCTAAAAACTCTTTTACAAAATACAAAAATGGTAGGCACATAGTCATAAGACAAGTAAATGCCATATAAGACCAGAATGCTCTATTATTAAACATAAACACTGCTAATTTTGTCTCTCCAAATGCCCAGATCCCAAATACTAGTGCAAAAAGACCCAAGTACAGAATGTCTTTCTGCATGTTCACTTTGCGGAACACCAGAATCCAATATGCTAAAAGTGCAGCACCAATCAATAGGATTGATAAACAAATACACACATCAATAATAGAGCCTACCACAACCTCACGCTGCATAGGAATCGCATTGCCAATTTCAAATGTGATATCCTGCTTTGCTAAACTTGGATATGCTTGTCTCGTTACAATACTTATCTCCTCTGTCCCCACTGGCAAACTCACAATATTCCACATAGCACCTGGAGTTCTGCCAAACACAGAATTTTCCTTTTCCAATGAATACAACAACCTATCACCAACATGTATCATAACTTCTTGGTGATTGGTATAAAACAATAATGTATTATTCGTTTCATCAATATCCTGAAGAATAAAATAATATTTATCCGTTGCTTCATCTATCTTTTCTACGCGGATTGGCTCTATTTCTACCGCCTCTTTTTCCAACGCAGTACTGTATACATGTTCTTTTGTATTTACTCTGGCGATAAGTACCATAATTGCACCCAGCAATAAAAACATCGCTATCGCGCTTCTATTTTTTATAGGTTTCATATCTACCTCATTCTTTCTATCACATACTATGCCCACAATATACCTATACTAATTTATTATATTATAGAATTGCAAGGAATGGAATACGAATTCTCTCATTTTTGACAGATTTTACATAAAAATCTTTGTATGGTTATACTGTCTACAATATGGTATAATATGTAATAATATTTTAGACATAAGGAAGGAAACAAAATATGTACGACAAATGGTCACTTGACGTGCTTTATTCTGGATTTGAAGATCCAAAATTTCAGAGCGATGTAAAAGAGATGGACAACTATATCAAAGCTTTTGATGAGCTTGCATCTTCTCTTGGCACAAAAGATGAAAAAACAACAATTACTGAGATTTTAAAATTACGTGAGAACTATCAGACTCATTTAATGCGTCTCTATAGCTACTGCTCATTACTCCAATCTACAGAAACCACAAATCCAAATTGTGCTTCTTACATTGGACAACTTATGCAAAAAGATAATGCTACCACAAAATCTGCTACTCTCATGGAAAAATATGTAGCTAGTGTAGCTGATCTCGATGCTGTTATTGGTGATGATGCATTCTTAAATGAATATAGCTATTTCTTGCATGAAATTCAAAAAGCATCTAAATATCTCTTAAACGAAGATGTTGAAGAAGCACTTTCTCGCATGGACATTAGCGGCGGCACTGCATGGAGTGATTTACAGTCTTATTTAACCTCTACTGTAAAAGTTGACTACAATGGAGAGCAGACTACACTATCTTCTATTCGTAATATGGCGTATGATGCAGATGCATCGGTTCGTAAATCTGCCTATGAAGCAGAAATCGCTGCTTACGACAAAATCAAAGATGCCGTAGCATTTTCTTTAAACAGCATTAAAATGCAGGATATTAGCGCTTGTCAGATGCGTGGACATGCTTCACCTTTGGACAAAGTTTTATTTAACTCAAAGATGCAGCGTGCTACTTTAGAAGCATTACTTGAAGCAATGAAAGAATACATGCCTAATTTCCGTAGCTACTTAAGAGCAAAAGCTGAAGCTCTCGGTCACAAAAACGGTCTTCCATGGTATGATTTATTTGCTCCAATGGGAAGTAGCGACAAAAAATACTCTGTAGAAGAAGCCAAAGACTATTTAATGAATATCTTTAAAGTTGAAAATCCTAAGTTGGCAGAAATCGTAGATCGTGCTTTCGAGGAACACTGGATTGATTTCTTCCCACGTGAAGGTAAGGTTGGTGGTGCTTTCTGTGCAGGATTAGAAGAACAGAAAGAATTCCGCATCTTAACCAATTATGATGGCTCTATGAGCGACATCGTTACACTCGCGCACGAATTAGGACATGGCTATCATGACTTTATGATTTTTGACAACAGACCGCTTAATATGCATTACTCAATGCCAGTAGCAGAAACGGCATCCACCTTCAACGAAAACCTCGTTGTTAACTATGCAATTTCACATGCAGCTTCCGACGAGGAAAAATTAGCATTAATTGAAGGACAGCTTAGTGATGTAACGCAGATTATTTGTGATATCTACTCTCGTTTCTTATTCGAATCAAAAGTAGTAGATAATCGCACAAGCAGTTTTATGTTTGCAGATGATTTATGCAAAATCATGTTAGATGCACAGAAAGAAGCTTATGGCGAAGGTCTTGACCCAGAAACACTTCATCCTTTCATGTGGATTTGTAAAGGCCACTACTATAGTGCAGGTCTTGGCTTTTATAATTTCCCATATGCTTTTGGCGGATTGTTTGCTCGCGGACTTTATGCGAAATTCCAGCAGGAAGGACCTGCATTCCTTGAAAAATATAACTATATGTTAAAGGAAACACCTGTTAGAAGCGTAGAAGATGTAGCAAAGATTTGTGACATCGATTTAACAAGCAAAGAGTTCTGGCTGATGAGTCTTCATTCTTATGACGAAGCAATCGCAGAATACAA
>JAFQWG010000161.1 GCA_017407605.1 Agathobacter sp.
AAGAAGCCTGTTCCTGTTTGAACATTAAGCAAGTAACGTTTGGAAGATCTGCACATGTTGCATCATCGATGATTGCGAACTGCTGATCTGGATAAGTCTGTGCTGCTTCCATTGTAGCTGCTGCTAACATATAACCTACACAGATAATAAGGTCATATTCTTCATCAACGAATGTTTCAATGTTTGGAGTATAGTCAGCATCGCCTTTTGATTCTAAGTATTTTACTTCAATATCAAAATCTGCTGCTGCTTTCTGCAAACCTTCCCAAGCAGACTGGTTGAAAGAACCATCGTTTACACCACCAACGTCTGTTACAAGACCTACTTTAATTTTTTCTGCTGCGCCATCATTGTTAGCGCCTTCATCTGAGCTTCCGCCACCACATGCAACAAGGCCAAATACCATAGTTGCACACATAAGTAATGCTAAAATTCTCTTTTTCATGTTTTCTCCTTTTTGATTCATAACTTTTTTGATGCGTTTTGTAATTTATGAAAACTCTCCCCTTACAAAGGGTGATGAGTATCCAACTTATTCTTTATCTGCGGCAATTAATTTTCTAAGAGCTTCCACCGCTACTTTGATTGCCTTTTCGGTATCATGCACCTGTTCATTTGGCAATCCTTTTTTTGCTCTCTCCTGATTTGCTACTACAAGAAAACAAGAACCTACTCTTACACGGAGGAAACTTCCTGCAATAAAGAGTGCTGCTGATTCCATTTCAGATGCGAGGCATCCCATGCGAATCCATGCCTCCCATTTGTTTTCTAATTGGTAGCTGACCGGCATCACCTCTGGTTCATGCTGTCCAAAGAAGCTATCCTTACACTGTACTACGCCAGCATGATTTGTAATCCCCTGTTCTTTTGCAGATGCTACGAGAGCATTTGTCACATCAAGATCAGCAACTGCTGGATATTCGATTGGAGCATATTCCTTAGAAGTACCTTCCATACGGATTGCACCTGTTGCAATAACCACGTCACCACCACAGATATCTTCCTGCATACCACCACATGTCCCAACTCGTATAAAAGTATGTGCTCCACATTTCGATAATTCCTCAATTGCAATCGCCGCTGATGGACCACCAATACCTGTTGATGTAACACTTACCTTTACACCATCTAAAGTACCTGTATAGGTCACATATTCACGACTGTCTGCAACTAAAACCGGATTATCAAAATGCGCTGCAATTTTGGCACAGCGTTTTGGATCCCCAGGCATAATTACATACTTTCCAATATCTTCTGGACCGACCCCAGTATGGTATTGTTTTCCACTGCCTTCTGCATAATCAACCATACTTCCACCTCCATAACACATTATTACTAATAATAACACAAAACCATCTTTTTGTCGCGTACAAATTATTCTCCTTTTAGTACTTTTACTAATATATCAGCCAATGGCTTCATGGCATTTTTTGCTTCTTGAAAAGTATTGGTTTGCGCTCCTACTTCTACCAATAAAGATTTTGGCAAAAGATGCATATTATAACGATAACCCTTTAAGTAAATTCTTCGTGTAAACTCTGGATAATATTCTGCGGCCGCAAGTTGCATTTGAAAAGAAAAAGCTAGATTTTGCGGAATGTATGGATTTGCCAGATACTCTAAATCGCCCAAAGCCGTCGTATGACTTAATCCATTAAAAAACATAATCTGAGCTGTTGGCTTGCCCTCTATCTCTGTCACCAGATGCGTAGTAGCTGGCACCCCATCCCTATGAATATCTATCACAACCTCTATACTCGGATTGTCACTTATTATTTTTTCTAAACTAGGCAAAGCTTCCGCATAAGCTCCATCCCGATTTATGACATCATACTGCCCTGTATGATGCAGCACTTTTACCCCATACTGTTCCGAAAGAATCTGTGCTAAATAATCCCCCAATGCCACTACCGATGTAGACGCATCTCCCGGAAGTGAATCTGCATAAGCCTCCTGAGAGTGGGTATGATAAATCAAAATCTGTGGTCCATCTTCTTTCTTTTTTAAAGTCATATCTTCGGTCAATAGTTTATTTACATCCAACAAATTACTATCTACCGTTGTAGTATTGTCTACCTGATAAAACATCTGCCTGAGGTAGTCAAAATCCTGCAGTTTCGTTCGATTGATGATTTCCTTTTTCTGACTAGATGCACCCTGGATATCCGTTGACGAAGATGGTTTTCCACTTGCGTATTCCACCAAACTTCCACTGTCGATAATCACTTCATCAACCTCTTTTTCCCCTTCGATACTGTTTGCATTTTCCATATCTTGCATTTCTCCATTTTGTAACTCTATCCATGTATCCTCTTGTCCTAAATTTTGGTATCCTGATGTAACACGATAACTTGATACCACTGGAATAATCATCTGTTCTACATCTCTATATACTAATGCATCACCGGTAGCCTCATATAGATATACATGTGGAAAAAACACCTTGGATACACTCACATACACTTGTTCTAACATTGTAATTTTTGCTTTTTCAAAATCTACACCACCCCAACGATATGCCCCTACACAAATCAAAAAACAGGTTATAATTACACTAATAAGTTTTCGCATTCCGTCACCGCCTTCTTAAGAATATATGAGGGCACAAAAACGAATATACTTTTTTCTAATTTTTTCAAATTTTCTATTGACAAGTGAGAGTGCTTGGCATATTATATCCTAGTACGTTTGTGTGGGAACGTCCGTGTCTGTTTCTGCATAAGCACATAACAAAAATCAAATGTTGATAATAATCTGGAGGTGTACAAATTGGCTAACATTAAATCTGCAAAGAAAAGAATCGAAGTTGCTGCAATTAGAACAGCAAAAAATAAATCTATCAGATCTGAAGTTAAGACAGCTACTAAGAAAGT
>JAFQWG010000026.1 GCA_017407605.1 Agathobacter sp.
AGCTCCCTTTAAATTCGTAGAGTTTCCAGAAATATTAATCATAATGGTTCGAATATATTCCAAAAGACTATTTACATTATCACTAATCAACTCTAACTCATCACCGGAATGAATATCCAGTTTCTGTGTTAAATCGCCTTCATTATTTACTAAATCGTAAATCTTTCCATTAATCAATACAACATTCTTTGTAATCGCATTTACAAAAAGAGTAACGATAATTGCAGAAACTACAAGTGCCCCTACCATACATCCCATACTTAAGAGCTTGATATTATTTGTCATACGTAGTGCTTCTGTGCCATCATAATCACAACCTAAGACACCAATTACGTTGCCTTCTGCATCATAAATTGGTACATAGGAAGAAATCAAATTGCCATATTCATTTGACACCACATAATCACGCACAAAGTGTTCCCCCGATAAGGCTACACGCACTGGTTCAGGATCATCATCGTATCCATCTCCCGGCTGACACTGACCTTCCGACTCATCGGTGTCGATACCATAATAAAGCTGTCCGTCTTTGTCATAAATGGTGTACATATAAAGGATACCACAAGTTTCTTTGATTTCCCTCAAATCTAAGAGTTCTTTTTCATACAATGCTTGATCTGCTGTACCTTCATGTACCTTCATTACCTGGGACCCATCAATCATAGAAGAGGCAATTGTCGCAGCCATGTGTGATTGCTCTACACCTGCCTCTACATACGCAGCCTCTCCAACCAAATACATCATGGTCCCCATACCCGCACTTACAACCAAAATAATAATCAGCACTGGTAATAAGATTTTAGTACGAATATTCATCTTTCTTGTTTTTTGCTTTTGCACTTTTTGTTCTTTCTCTTTCGCCATACAAAAAGCCCCCTTCTACCTCACTATTGCTTTTATTTTAAAACAAAGAAGTCTCATTGTCTATACAATTCAAACAAAAAAACAGGTGAATTTTTAAAAATCACCTGTTTTTAACATTAATTTTATGCAATTAATTTTATCTATTTATTAGATATGTCCATTTGCTTTTAACCAAGCAATTTCGTCTTTGATGGTTTCTTTGTATGGACGTGTCTTGTATCCGATTTCTTTCTGTGCCTTAGAGTAATCAAATGAGTTGTTCTTATCTAAGTTGTATACAGAGAAGGTTGTCATAAGTGGTTCCTTACCAGATTTTGCTGCTGATTTTTCCATCATAGCTGCAAGTTTATATGCCAGTTTAAGTGGTAAAAATGTCTTAATTGGCTTACATCCGGATTCTTCACAGATTAATTTTACGAAATCACGGAAAGATACCTCTTCGTTTGCAAGGATGTAGCTTTCACCCTTTTTACCATAGTCTGCCGCACCGATACATCCTGCTGCAAGGTCACGTACGTCACAAAGGTTGAAGGAACCATCCATACCCATTGGCATAGCACCTTTTAAGATTTCGATAACTGTACCTGTTGTTTCACCGATTGCTGGATCTTCTGGTCCAAGGATACCAGATGGAAGAACGATACAAGCATTTACACCTTCGATGTTTGCTGCATCTAAAACTGCCTGTGAAGCAATCGCTTTCGAACGGCTGTAGCAACCTACGGTCTGGTCTTCGTCATAGTAGATTACTTCGCGCATCTTACGGCCTTTCTTTTCTTCAGGAATAGCACCTGTAGATGAACAGTAAACTAATTTCTTACACTCTGGATGTTTCTTCATTACATGAAGAATATTCTTTGTACCACCTACGTTTACGTTCATTACTAATGGGCTGTAATCTGGTGTTACGGTTACTACAGATGCGATATGCATACAAATTGTTTCTGTTCCTTCTGGAACTGTGAAGAATTTTTCTACATCATCAATCGAACAAAGGTTACCTTCTACTACTTCAACACCTTCTGGGATATACTGAATCGCTTTGTCGCCTGGTAAAGCAAATGCTCTAACCTTATCTCCTCTAGCGATTAACTGTCTACAAACGTGTCCC
>JAFQWG010000162.1 GCA_017407605.1 Agathobacter sp.
TGGTAAGGGTGGAATGGCAGTGTAAGAGACTACCGCCTCGCTGGTAACAGAGAGGGCACATGTAAACCCCATTCGAAGCAAGACCGAAACAAAGCGTTGACGTGGCCCGCTAGCTTTAGGTAGGTCGCTTGAGGCGGCTGGTAACAGTCGTCCTAGATAGATGATCACCCAACGACATAACCCGGCTTATCGTCCTGCTAAAAGAGATAACTTATAATTTAATTATACAAAATGTTACGAAATAGGCATGTATATATTAACTTTACACACGCTTGCGCTCTGACGTCGCGTAACGGTACTAAGTTCACAAGTGATGAATCACTTGTTCACTAAGTGCCGACGCTCCTTTAGGGTGTTCAGTTAATATATACATGCCTATTTCTTACCTTTTCTCAGAATTAAATTATAAGGTCGCAAGCGACCTCTCCTTTATATAGTGGAATGTCGCTTCGCGACTAATGAGATAGATTTTGAATTTTTGTTGCAGTCCTTTGAATTATGAATGAAATTTAGGATATCGATAAGAGATAGATTTGCAACGTTAGCTGATTTCGTAGATGTACTTAGAGGAAATAATTTAGAAAATCCGCATATCACGTTACTGTCTGAGCGACAGCGAGTTTAACGTGGTATGCGGATTTTGTTAATTGTTTTCTCTTAGAACATCTAGAAATTAGATAAGTGAAAAATCTATCTCTTATCGATATCCGAAATTTGATGCAAATCTAATCAAGACTGCAGCAAAAATTCTAATCTATCTCATTATAATTCACAGTTGTTTACTGTTCTAGGGAATGGAATTACGTCACGGATATTGCTCATACCTGTTAAGTACATTACGCAACGTTCAAATCCAAGTCCAAATCCTGCATGTCTTGCAGAACCATATTTACGAAGATCAAGATAGAACTTGTAATCTTCTTCGTTAAGTCCCATTTCATTAATTCTTGCAAGAAGTTTTTCATAGTCATCCTCACGCTGAGAACCACCGATAATTTCACCGATACCAGGTACAAGACAGTCTACTGCTGCAACAGTTTTTCCATCTTCATTTAATTTCATATAGAAAGCTTTGATATCCTTTGGGTAATCTGTAACGAATACAGGACGCTTAAACACTTCTTCTGTTAAGTATCTTTCATGTTCTGTCTGTAAATCACAGCCCCACGATACTTTATAATCAAAGTTATCATTATTCTTAGAAAGAATATCGATTGCTTCTGTATAAGTTACTCTTGCAAAGTCATTGCTTACTACATTTTCAAGACGGTCTAATAACCCTTTGTCTACGAAGTTGTTGAAGAATGCCATTTCTTCTGGGGCATTTTCAATTACGTAATTGATAACATATTTAAGCATTGCTTCTGCAAGCATCATATTGTCTTCTAAATCAGCAAAAGCGATTTCTGGTTCAATCATCCAGAATTCTGCAGCATGACGTGTAGTGTTTGAATTTTCTGCACGGAAAGTAGGTCCAAAGGTGTAGATATTCTTAAATGCCATTGCATAAGTTTCACCATTTAACTGACCAGAAACCGTAAGGTTTGTTGGTTTGTTAAAGAAATCCTGTGAAAAATCTACTTTTCCATCTTCTGTCATTGGCACATTATTTAAATCCAATGTAGTTACCTGGAACATTTCTCCTGCACCTTCACAGTCACTACCTGTGATAAGTGGTGTGTGAACATATACGAAATCTCTTTCCTGGAAGAATTTGTGGATTGCGTATGCACATAAAGAACGAACGCGGAACACTGCTTCAAATGTGTTTGTTCTAGGTCTTAAATGAGAAATTGTTCTTAAGTATTCAAATGTATGACGTTTTTTCTGAAGTGGATAATCTGGTGTAGATGCACCTTCTACCGTAATTTCTTCTGCCTGAATTTCAAATGGCTGCTTCGCTTCTGGAGTAGGAACAAGCTGTCCTTTTACAATAAGAGCTGCACCTACGTTTACTTTTTCAATTTCAGCAAAATTATTTAAACTGTCTGAATATACAACCTGAATTGGTTCAAAGAATGTACCATCATTGATTACAAGGAAACCAAAATTCTTTGAGCTACGGTTACTTCTAACCCAGCCGCCAATTGTTACTTGTGTGTTTACATATTTTTCTCTGTTACGGAAAATGTCTCTAATGTTTACGAATTCCATTCTCTTTTCTCTCCTTTGCACCATTTATTCTGTTACCGTGTTGCGATACTTTTCTAACATATAATCGCGAACCGCAGTTTGTGTTTTTAAATATTCTTCTCCAGCTTCGGCATCCCCTGCACCTGCGTACTTATGAATACTTTCTGCGTCAGGGAAATAGCTGCTATTGACAGCAATGATTTTCTGCACATATTCCTCATGTCCTGCCTCATCCAGCTCTAAACTCTGATCTTCTACCACCTTTGCAAATACAAGTTCCGCCTTAATCTGAGCTTCTAACGAAATCCTCCATTCAGCCTGTATTGCTTCCAATGTATATCCATAGTATGCCAGATAATCTTCTAAACTAGTTTCTCCACAATATAATTTTTCAAAATACGCCTGATAATCTTCTAATCGGCTATCCACGTAAGTTTCTGGAATCTCAAATGTACTATTCTGAATTAAATAATTCATCGTAAAATTATATGCTAATTCCTCTTCCAAAAACTTCATGAAATCAGCAACTGTCGAAACCTCATAATTTTTTGAAAGATTTTCTTCTACAAAAGCATCTGTAATGTTTTCCATAGTTACAGGTGTATAGATTTTATGAACGGTAAATTCAAACTCTGCTGGTTGACCAGCCAAATCTTCTGAATGATATTCCTCTGGAAAAATCACATCACTTCTTACTGGCTGCTCAAGCTTTGCACCAATTAATCCATCTGTAAATCCATTGATAAATCCGCCTGTTGATGTTCCACTTGAAGTATCAATGCCACAGTTATTGCTTACATCTATCCACTGATTCTGTGCAGTACCACCTTCAAAAGCGACTTCATCTTTATATCCTGTATAATCTGTCAGTACAATATCGCCTTCCTGCACGATATCACGATCGGCAACTTCGATAAGTCCTACACCAGCTTCGTATAAAACTTCTGTAAAATACATTCCTAGAATCTCTTCTGTAATCACATAATCACCAGAGAGCACCTCATTTAAATCTTCATAAGAAGCCATCTGAGTTACACTTGGGCTATCGCTTGTATTCGAATTTCCGCATGCTCCTAATGACATTATAACTGCCACACAAAGGCCCATGGCTAATAGTTTCTTTTTCATAATATTATGCTCCTATTACCCTACTTAATTTTATGAACTGATAAATAATATCATATTCTGCCCAAAAATACAAATAGAAACGCATGTTTACGTTGCTTTTTTCTATTTTATTTGTTAAAATATCCGTTAGTGAAATCAAAGGAGGGAAAAATATGCCAAGTACAGGTACTATCGTTTTAAT
This sequence comes from Agathobacter sp., assembly GCA_017407605.1. GTDB lineage: Bacteria > Bacillota > Clostridia > Lachnospirales > Lachnospiraceae > Roseburia. The sequence goes on from JAFQWG010000162.1 coordinate 3,443, forward strand.
TGTTGTGCTTTTAGTTATGATTGCCGCTATTGTTGCATTATACTTCATGGGTAAGAAAGCACAGGCAAAAAAAGATGAACAGGATGCTCAGATGGCAGCAGTTGCTCAGACTGTATCCATGCTGATTATTGATAAGAAGCGACTTCGTATTAAAGACTCTGGTCTTCCACAGATTGTAATCGACCAGACGCCAAAATATATGCGTTGGACAAAACTTCCAGTTGTGAAAGCAAAAGTTGGTCCTAAGGTTATGACTTTAATCGCAGATGAAGCAATCTTTGCAGACATCCCTGTGAAGAAAGAAGTGAAAGCTACCGTAAGTGGTATCTACATCACTGGTGTGAAAGGTCTTCGTGGTCCATTAGAAAAGGTAGAAGAAAAGAAAGGGTTCCGTGCTAAAATTCGTGCAAAATACGATTCTTTGAACGCAGAACTCAAAAAAGAACAGGCCAAGGACGCTAAGAAATCAAAAAAATAATTTAAAACCAAGAACCCGTAGAGTAATTCTACGGGTTCTTTTTATAACTATGACAATTTAAATTCCTTGATGCCCTTGGCTTTTATCGTAATCTTAATATCGCAGTCAGCAGCAAATTCCTGATTTAAATCCAAAGCATAATCTACTGCCACTTTAATCTCATTTTCGCCTTCTTCAAGCCATACTTTCTTGGTATCAATCCCCATCATAAGACTTCCATATGGTGTATAGTAATGTGTGACATTTTTCTTGTTTTCTTCAAAAAGCATATGCACATTTACTACACCATTTTTCGTTAGTTCTAAATATCCTGGTGCAATCTTAATACGATTTTTTGTCGTATTGGTTTCGCCTTCCATAACTTCTTCATAAAGGACATAGTGCTTGCCGTTTTTATAATAATATTCACCTGCGGTTGTCATTTCAATTGGCTCTCCATCTGCATCCGGACCATTTTGCAAACCACAAATTGTAATTAGTACTTCTTTTGTCATCTCTTACTCCTTTGTAATTACTCAAACGCACTTATTATACCCTTAGTCCCTAAAATATTCAAGAATTTTAAAACGAAGCTCCACTTTCCCACTTTGAAATACATCTGCATACTCCCACGGGCTAAGAACTTCCCGCAACGCTTCTTTTGCCTCATCTCCTATAACCTCATATACACTGCCACGAAAGCACATATTCGGATATAAGACACACCACCAGTTTTGCCCCTGACCTTCTCCTATCACAATCTGCAAGGCTTCATAGTTTCCTTTTGGAAAGACAAACTCCCCATAGATTTTTTTCGGAAATTCCGCCTCAGTGATTTTTGCAGATACCCTATAATCATATCCATAGTCTGCTAAAGTGTTTTCTGCCACTCTTATTATAGAAGTTATCTGCTTATTAACAATTTCTTTCGTTTCTTCCAGACTATCTGACTGCTCTAGAAGTGGACTTAAATACATTCCTACCGCATCTCTTACTTTTAGTTTTATATCTTGATCAAATGCTGTATCACTATTGGCCAGCACATGAAACCTAAGGATTTTCGACGCTATCATGGGCTGCAATGGATCGTTACCCAACACCGTTATCCATATATATAATCCCATACCTAACCCTATCACTAGATATACTACACTTTTTTTCATCTTTCCATCCCCCTATCAAAACAGGTTTCGTTTCTGTTAGGAGTCTGTCCCATTCTTTATTATCTATTCAATTAACATAATAATTACTGAAACTTCACTGGTGGAAGTCCCATTCCAACCGCATAATATCCTTCCCACTCTACATAAGAATCCTCTACTTCCAGATATGGTATATAAAGCACCATCTTTTTATTCTCTTTTTCATCCATCAAGTCTCCGAGCGTAAGAATATCTCCCTTTGCATTTTCCTGCTTATTTAAATATTCCTCCAGATATGTCCCAAGCTCCTGTGGCAAATCTTTTTCTATCTCCAGCAAATCCTCCACATCCTCTACTGCACAAACATAGGTATTCCTCGGAAACTCCTCCAACTCTGCCAGATAATCAATCATTTCTTCGTAAATTTTGACTTGTTCCATAAAATCTTCTTCCAACACAATCACCTTTAAATGATTATAGTCCACAACCTTATTCAAACGACTCTCGTATTTTGTTTTACTTTCCTTAAAATTCTTTGCTTTTACTCTCGAAACATTCGTTTTACTATTCTTACTTTCTTCTCCTGCAAGCCCTTCTCTGGGAAATCCTAACGCATACGTTACCTTCCTATCCTCAAATCCCACGCTCGTTAATATCGGAAAGCAGCGTTCTTCTAACTCCGTAGCAGCACAAGCGGAAAGTACCAACACCGCCATCATACATAAAACATAAAATTTAATTCTAATATATGAACTCATATCATGCACTTTTATTTTTCCTCCCCACTATCACGAACACCAATGGCAACACTACCATAATCGGTACTGCCACATAAGCGTAATAATTCAAAAACAAGCGAATTCCATCCTCATACTGCTGCAGCACATATGCAATTCCAAATACCAGCACTGACGGTACAACCAATTGCCACCATTTTGTCTGTCTACCCTCTTGTTTTGCCTTTTGGTTTTTATTCTCCTTTAATGCAGCATCTTTCAACAACAAAACTCCATAGTGCAAATGCAGATTCAGAAGAGCATATAAGGTAAAAAACCACACTCCCAGCATAAGTGCATCCATACGTTTTAAGAAATTTCCCTTAAATTGAATCGTACTCATAATCGTCACCACTGGAAACCGCATCTTAGCCAGAGCATTCTCTCCAAAATTACCAACAAGTAGAACGTAGCTTAGAAAAAGGATCAATGCAGATAGTCCAATCGAACACAGAATCGTCTTTACTACATTTCTGCCATAATTTTTTTCTTTCTCTCCGATTAAAAATAAAGAATAAAATAGTGGTGCTAAGAATAGAAAAACAAGATAACTCCCCTCTAGAAGCTGCCTTCCTGACACACGAAATACATCCTCAACATATACAAATTCAAAATCTTTTATAGTCGCCAACATCATCGCAATATACGGAATCAAAACTGGCAAAAACAAAACCTCATATACCCTCGCTCGACTCTCTATTCCACCACTGACTGCATAAGCAGCCACCAATACAATCACAAATAATATAATCCAAAATTTTGACTCTCTTACAAGGGTGTACTGCATCAGATTACTGAACACATACGCACAAAAGCCAGCAGTAATAATACTATGAAGCCATACAAGCCCTACTGTAGTAAAACGAAATATCACACCAGTATTTTCTCTTAAATATGTGCATGCATCCATCTGCATACGCTTCATAACCCACCCCAAATAAATAAGATACAATACCCCGGCTCCTGTTCCAATCAAAATAGCCCATATTCCATCTATTCCACATAATTGGGCAAGATACGGTGGCAAAAGCAGGGTTGCAATTCCCATCAAATCAAATACATATAATCGAAAAGTTTGTCTGCTGGATATTTCTCCGTTATTTACATACATACTATTTTTCTTTCTTTTTTAGTTTCGTTCTTTCGTTCATATTTGCATAAATCGGCCGTTTCCAAATCATACGAAGTGGGAACCTCACTAATGCATCTTTTTCATCCTGATAACCATTTAGCTGTGGCCCAACATAAGGTGTAAGATAAGGAGTATCAAAACTTTTAAGCCCTGCCATATGCACCAACACACCAAACAAGCCAATTAGAAAGCCAAAGAAGCCCAGCCACGCCGATAAAAATATAAGCAGGAATTTTAAAATTCGAAACGAAAATGCAAACTCCTCATTCGGAATTGCAAATGAACATAATGCCGTAAATGCTACCACAATAACCACGATGGGACTGACAAGATTTGCATCTACTGCTGCCTGCCCAATAATAAGACCACCTACAATTCCAATCGTATTTCCCAGCGTCCCCGGCAACCGCACTCCTGCTTCCCTTAAAAGCTCGAAGGACAACTCCATAAGCAGTACTTCTAAAGCTGCCGGAAACGGCACTCCGATACGCGCCTGCCAGAAAGAAAGTAAAAGCGGTGTTGGCAAAATCTGTGTATGAAAATTGGTAACAGCAAGATATAACCCTGGAAGAGTTAATGCAAAAAAAGCTGCTGCATAGCGTAAAAGACGAGCAAATGACGCCATGTAAAAACGATTATAATAATCATCCGATGTCTTCAAAAACGAATTCGCATCTGCTGGTAACATAAGAGCAACTGGTGAATTATCTACTAATACTACAACCTTCCCCTGTAAAATTGCGATTGCAGCACGGTCCGGTCTTCGTGTGGAATGAAACTGTGGAAAAGGCGAATACCAGGCTTCTTCTGCCAACTGCTCTAGCACACCACTATCCATTACCCCATCGATATCGTATTCGGTTAGTCTTCTATGTGTCTCTTCCACCAGTTTTGTATCTGCCAACCCTTCCATGTACACAATTGCTACATTGGTAAAAGAACGCACTCCAACCTGAAACTCCTTTACCTTAAGTCCTGTATTACGAATACGTCTTCTAATAAGTGCTGTATTGGCTTTTTCGGAGTCTGTAAAACTTTCACTAGACCCTCGGACAACTTTTTCCTCATCTGACTCGGACACTCCCATTTTGGGATAACCCTTATCCGGAATCTTAAGAGCACCTGCAAATCCATCCACAAAAAGTACCGCATCACCAATCAGTACACCTTTTATCGCATCTTCCATATACTCATATGGTTCTGCATCTGATAATGCAAATGTATTTCCCTTTACCGTCTGCTCTATTTCCTCTGCGGAAAGCGACTCTAGGAAGGCAATCATTCTGCCCAATACATTCAACATTTCATTGCCTACATTGACTTCTATATAGCACAAAAAGCCTCTTACTTTTCTCTCTCGTCCAATATCCATCTGCCTAAATTTCAAATCATCACAAGTTGAAAAGGCCTTTCGGATTGCCTTTTCACTTTTTTCAATATCAATGGTTATTTTCGTTTTCTCCATAAAAAAGAACACCTCATTTACATAAGATGTTCTTAGTATGTTTCTTTTATATGCAATTATGCGACCGACTCGATTCTTATCCCTGCATTACAATTACTTCTTTTACTGCAATTGCCTGATTTTCTACATGAATCGCAATCGCTTCCTTCGCATCATCTTTATTACGATTGTATAAAGACTGATATATTGCTTCATGTTCCTTGATTAAAATTGGATAATTATCCGCATTCTTCAAATATTCGATACGATAACGATAAATCTGTTCACGCAGATTGTTAAGCATATTTACAAGTTTTGGATTGCCTGTTGCATCATAAATTACATCATGAAAATTCACATCAGCCTCCGCAATCACTTTTACATTTCCTGTCTGTAAGCTTTTTTCAAAAATTACTTTTTTATCTTCCAAGCGAGAAAGCTGTTCCTCTGTCATTCTCTCACATGCAAGCTGACAAGCAAGTTCATCCAGCGCTGCACGGATTTCCAACACATCCTCCATGCCTTTTAAAGTCATCTTCGCTACCTCAGCCCCTTTTCTTGGCATAGTAACAGCAAGCCCTTCCTGCTCTAACATACGGATTGCCTCACGAATCGGTGTACGACTAACCCCAAGCTGTGATGCAAGCTGAATCTCCATAAGACGTTCACCTGGCTTTAAATCTCCTCTTAAAATCGCTTCTCGAAGCGTATTAAATACCACATCGCGGAGTGGCAGATATGCATTCATATTTAATTTTAAATCTTCTGTCATAATATCACCTGCTTATTCTCTTCGATTGTTATAAACACTTGTTAAATATATCTGTTTTGCAAGACCAGACTGAACCATATCATCATATGCCTTTCTTGCAACATCCTCATCTTCAAATAATCCAAACACAGTAGGACCACTTCCACTCATCATCGCATTGATTGCTCCAGACTTCATCATCTGTTCTTTAATCTCAGCAATAATTGGATACGCTGGAATTGTTACAGATTCTAACACATTTCCCATATGTCCTGCAATTGCATGTAAATCTTTATTCTTGATATCAGCCACTAATTGATCAATATCTGGATGTACTGTATTTTCATCAAGTTTTAAATTTTCATATACAAACTTGGTAGATACCGAAATTTGTGGCTTTGCAATAAGCACTGGGCATTTTACCATTGGAGGCAGACTCGTAAGCTTTTCTCCAATGCCTTCTGCAAGTGCTGTCCCTCTCATCAGGCAATATGGAACATCCGCACCAATTTTTACACCACGGTCCATAAGCTGTTGTCTTGTTAATCCCAAACCAAAAATTTCATTCATGCCATATAGCATTGCAGCCGCATCTGAACTTCCCCCTGCCATACCAGCTGCAACAGGAATACGTTTCTGCAAATCAACTGAAACGCCTTCTTTAATATCAAACTCATCCATAAGTAGTTTGCCCGCCTTATACACGAGATTATTCTCATTTGTTGGCACATAAGAAAGATTTGATGTAATCGTAATACCCGACTCAGTTGTCTTTTTAATATCTAATTTGTCATACAAATGGATGGTCTGCATAATCATACGAACTTCGTGATATCCATCCTCACGTCTACGCACTACATCAAGCCCCAAATTGATTTTTGCCAATGCTTTTAATGTAATATTGTCCATACCTTCACCTCTGTATTTTGTATACAATATTCATTATACTCTTTTCTACAAAAATTTCAATGAAAGTATAAAAAAGACTTCACAAATTTGAATTTTTGTCCGATACTTATGTTAGAAGAATATTTATACCTATAAATATCAATATGAACGTGACACACTAATTTTATCCAAGGAGGGATTTATTATGAGCGTACAATCAATTTATAACAATGTCGCTGCTACAAATGTAAACACAGCAGCCAAGACAACAGAAAAGAAAAATGAAGAAGTAAACACAACTACTGCTGAATCTACAAAGGGGTTTGATGAAACAGCCGTTGTTTATGAAAAATCACCTGCTACAGATTCTGTAACAACCAAAAATAACGCCATTGACCGCGAAGCTATCATCGCACAGATGAAAGCCGATACAGAAGCTCGCATGAATCAGCTTACTGATATCGTAAAGAAAATGATGACAGGTCAGGGTAATGCGTTTGCAATTGCATCTGGTGATGACATCTGGTCGTTCCTTGCTAGTGGCGATTATACCGTAACAGAAGCCGCAAAACTCCAGGCTCAGGAAGATATTTCTGAAAATGGTTACTGGGGTGTAGAACAGACTTCAGATCGTATTCTTGATTTTGCAAAAGCACTTTCTGGCGGCGATGTAAGCAAGGCAGACGAACTCTTGGAAGCATTCAAAGAAGGCTACAAGCAGGCGACTGGTGCTTGGGGCAAAGACCTCCCAGACATCTCAAAGAAGACTTACGAAGCAGTAGAAGAAAAATTTGCAGCTTGGAAAGCAGAAGCTAATACACCTGCTGAAAATACTCCAGTCGAAGAAACAACAACTAAAGCAGAATAAAACTTAATTTTTCAAGGGATTATCACATCACGTGATAGTCCCTTTTTAGTTGTTCACTATACAAATAAAAGGGATTATCACGTGATGTGATAATCCCTCTAAGAATTAAACGTATTATTTCTGCTCTAGTTGTTGTTTCGAAAACTGTAGTGTATAGAGATGATAATACTGTCCTTTCTTTGCCAGAAGCTCCTGATGATTGCCCTGCTCTACAATTTCGCCATGTGAAAGCAAAATAATATTATCGGAATGCTGAATCGTAGAAAGTCTATGCGCCACAATAAGCATTGTACCGATATTTTTCATTTTCTCTAAAGAATCCTGAATCAGAAGTTCTGTTTCTGTATCAATATTTGCAGTTGCTTCATCTAAAATCATAACCGCCGGTTTGTGGATAATTGTTCTTGCAAACGATAATAGCTGCCTTTGTCCGGCTGAGAAGTTGTTACCTCTTTCCTGCACCACTTCATCCAGTCCTGCTTCTAACTTATTGATAAAAGAATCAGCATTTACATAACGGCAGGCTTCCATTACTTCTTCATCAGAAATACCTTCTTCACGAAGAATAATATTACTTCGAATATCTCCTGAGAATAAGAATACATCCTGAAGCATCTGCCCGAAATGTTTACGAAGAGAAGCTATCTTAATCTTCTTAATATCAATTCCATCGATTAGAATCTGTCCCTTTTGAATATCGTAGTTACGCACCATAAGCGATAGAATGGTTGACTTACCAGAACCTGTTGAACCTACGAAGGCCACAGTCTGCTTTGGCTCTACATGGAAAGATACACCTTTTAATACCCACTCTCCTGGCTTATAAGCAAACCACACATCCTTAAACTCAATCTCACCACGAATCTCATCTAATTCAATCGCATCTGGCTCATCGACAATCTCTGGAATCATATCCATAATCGTAAAGATTTTTTCTGCTGCTGCGAAAGATTTCTGCAACACATCAAACTGTTCTGCCAAGGTCTGAATCGGATTAAAAAATTTGGAAATATACAGATAGAAAGAAACAACAATCGCACTTGTAACGCTCTGTCCCATAAATTCAAAATCTGTAATAATCCCCTTACCGCCTAAATAAAACAGACACAAGGTCGCAGAAATATGAAGCATGTAAACCATCGGACGGAAGATACCAAATACATAAATCTGCTGTTGTTTTGCTTTCTGCAAATCATAACTCTTTTTCAAGAAGTCTTCCATTTTCTGGTCTTCACGATTGAAAATCTGTGTAATTTTGATACCAGATAAATTCTCAGAAAGATAGGTGTTAATGTCTGTACGTGCATCATTTACATTTCTGTGTACCGTTCTTGAAAACTTACGGAAAATAACCGTAAATAGTACCACAAATGGTACGAAGCAGAGCACCATAAGTGTAAGTGCGTAGTTCAGCATCAACATACCGCCTAGCACACCTACGATAACCATGCTGTTTTTCGCCATGGTTACAAGTACGTTTGTAAACATCATGGAAATCGAGTTTGTATCATTTGTAACACGAGTCACAAGTTTTCCTACCGGAATATTGTTAAGCTGCTCATGTGACAAACTTTCAATATGTGTAAAAATATCCATACGAAGGTCTGATAAAATCTGCTGGCCTACTTTTTGTAAAATAATAGACTGCAAATAAGTACATATCATCGATACAAGCAAAATGCTAATATAAACCGCTAAATATCGATACAAATATTCTAGTTCAAATTTTCCTTTTACCAAATCCTGTACTTCACCAATAATAAGTGGTGAGATGATATCATATGCGATAGAAAAAATCATCAGAAACAGAACAACCAAAAACTGTTTCCAGAATGGCTTCGCATAAGAAAGCAAACGCTTTACAAGCTCGCCGTCTGACATATTACGGTCACTGTCTTTTTCTGCTTTGCTTTTATTTAAAGCGATATATGCCATAATAAAAATGATAGAGAAGGCACCAATAATAGCACCTACGATAATGATAGGTAAATATTCGTACATTACTGGTTTCCTCCTTCCTCTTCTTCTAATTTCTGAAGGTCTACCATCTTCTGGTATTCTTTGCAGTTTGCATACAAATCTGTATGTGTGCCTACTGCCACAAGCTTACCTTCGTCAATAAAAAGAATCTTATCCATCTGCTCGATGGTCGAAATACGATGTGCAATTAAAATCGTTGTTTTGCCAGCACGCGTTTCTTTTAAATTACCCAAAATGGTTCGCTCTGTCTTGGTATCAACCGCAGATACAGAGTCATCCAAAATTAAAATTGGCGCATCCTTCATAAGTGCACGCGCAATACTGATACGCTGTTTCTGTCCACCAGAAACAGTAACACCACGTTCTCCAAGGACAGTCTGATAGCCTTCATGGAACTCCTTGATATTACTATCCACGTCTGCAAGACGCGCCGCTGCAATAATCATTTTCTCTGACTTTTCATCTGTTCCAAATGAAATATTATTTTCAATGGTATCTGAGAATAAGAAGTTGTCCTGTGGTACATATGCACACCCTGCACGCACATCTTTGATTGCCACCGTATTCACATCATGTCCGTCAATAAATACTGTACCATCTGGTACGTTATATGTACGAAGAATCAAATCCACAAGCGTCGTTTTACCAGAACCAGTTTTACCTACAAGACCTACGTTTTCTCCAGCCTTAATTGTAAAGGAAATATCTTCAAGCGCCTCATAATCACCATCTGGATACTGGAAAGAAAGATGACGAAATTCAATGTCTCCCTTAATATCTTTTAATGGTTTTACATCTGGTTTATCACAAACATCCTGCTTTGCTTCTAAAAGTTCACCAATACGTTTTAAAGAAGCTTTACCACGTGAAGTCATGTCGATAAGTTCTGCCACTGCCATAATAGGCCAAATAACCGCATCAAAATATCCTAAGAATTCGATCAACTGTCCGGCATTGAATTTGCCTTCATGTACAAGATAGCCGCCATAGCCTAAAATGACACAAATAACGCTTTCCACAAAAAGCATAACCATAATACGAAGCAATACTGCGGATCTCGTATACTCTACATTTGCTTCTTCGTTTTCAATATTTAACTTTTTAAATGCCAAAAGTTCTTTTGCTTCTTTTACGAATGCTTTGATAACTGCAATTCCAGAGAAACTTTCCTGAGAGAAGTCCGAAAGCTTAGAAAATGCTTCCTGACGGATATCCCATTTCTTTGTCATCCAATTTCCTACTACACCACTTGCAACCATCAAAAATAACATTGGAATCATAGATAAAACGGTTAGCATTCTATCCATATTCCACATTTTAATAATCGCAAGTGCTCCAAGGAATGTCGCATCAAAGAACATCAAAAAGCCCCAGCCGACACATTCCTGAATGGTATCCAAATCGTTGGTAAACAAACTCATCATATTACCAACTTTGTTTACCTGATAATACTCATGACTTAAATCTTTCGCATGGTCAAACATCTCGTTACGAAGCTCTGTTTCTACTTTTACGGCAGTCCCCATAAAAGCAACTCGCCACATGAAACGACCAAATACCATACAGAGGATAATCCATACCAATGGCATACAGATTTCATCCAATAGAAAATCCATATCGAACGCCACACGGACACCATCCATCATGACATAGCCATCGTTCATACCATTGATGACCATCTGATAAATATTTGGAATGACAAGCTGGAACCAGTCTACCACTACTAAAGTAATAAGACCGATAATCAGCCAGCCAAGATATTTTACATAATACTTATTAATATGTTTTCCGAATATCATAATTCCTTACTCCTTTTTTAATTCAAGTCCCTTCTCTGTTAGTTCATAAACCTTTTCCGCCACTTCTTCCAGATACTTTCTATCGTGAGAAATAGAAAGTATCACACCACCAAATCCTTGCAACATGTGACGAATCACTGGATTTGATAATGGTGAAAAGTTACGGGTAGGTTCATCTAATATAAGCACATTGCTGCCAGACATACTCATCTGAAGCAATAATAACTTTGCTTTTTGTCCACCAGATAAATCTGCAATTAAATGTGTCATTTCATCTGGTGTATATTTCATACTTCCTAAATAGGTACGTATTCGAGAATATTCTTCTTTACTTCCAGTAACAGTTAAAAACTCAATTGGTGTCTGATTCACAGCCAAAAGTTCTTCATAATTCTGTGGCATATAGGATACTTTTAAATCCTTTCGCTCCATCAACTCTTCTGCAATTTTACGAAGTAGCGTTGTCTTTCCACAACCATTTTTCCCTATAATACAAATTTTCTCTGGCCCACGAATATATAAAGACACA
>JAFQWG010000163.1 GCA_017407605.1 Agathobacter sp.
ATTTGACCCTAAGATGAAACGATAGGATAGGAGGGAGTAAAAATGGCAAAAAACAAACCAGAAGGTTATCTCTCCGCAAAAGAATCTCGTAGAATTTCGAGAGAAAACCGTAAGATTACAAATGAATTTGAAAAGAAACGTAAACGTAAAAATGTTCCAGAATCTGAATATACAACTAAGATGAAGGATGAAAATAACGTTTTAGAAATTGATGGACTTCACACATACTTCTTCACAGACGCAGGTACTGTAAAGAGTGTTAATGGTGTAAGTTTTGAAGTACCAGCTGGTAAAACAGTTGGTGTAGTAGGAGAATCTGGTTGTGGTAAATCTGTAACAAGTCTTTCTATTATGCAGCTTGTTCAAAGACCACAGGGACAGATTGTTGAAGGCGAAATTCGTCTTAACATGGGCGATGGAAAAGCATATGATATCGCTCAGACTCCAGTAGAAAAAATGCAGGATATTCGTGGTGGAAAAGTTTCTATGATTTTCCAGGAACCAATGACTGCTTTAAACCCAGTATTCCGTATTGGTGAACAGATTGATGAAGTTATTGCGCTTCACAATCCAGAAATGAGCAAAGAAGATGTAAAGAAGAGAACAATCGAAATGATTGAACTTGTAGGTATCGCAAATAGTGAAGGTGTATACAGAATGTATCCACATGAACTTTCTGGTGGTATGCGTCAGCGTATCGTTATTGCGATTGGTCTTGCATGTAATCCAAAACTTATCATTGCAGACGAACCTACTACAGCTTTAGACGTAACAATTCAGGCACAGATTCTTGACCTTCTTCGTGATTTAAAAGATAAGATTAATAGTTCTATTATGTTAATCACACATGACCTTGGTGTTATCGCTGAAATGGCTGATTATGTTGTAATTATGTATGCTGGACGTATTGTAGAAAAAGGTACAGCTGCAGAAATTTTCAAAAATCCATGTCATCCATACACTATTGGTCTTATGGAATCAAAACCAATGGTTGGTAAGAAAGTTGACAGATTATACAGCATTCCTGGTAAAGTACCAAACCCAGTTGATATGCCAAATTACTGTTTCTTTAAAGACCGTTGTGAAAAATGTGTTGAAGGTTGTGATGGTGCATACCCAGATATGATTAAACTTTCTGACACACATTATGTAAGCTGTTACAGACATTACGATAAAGGCGTAAAGGAGGAAAATTAAGATGGAAAAAGATTTAACAAATGTTTCTACAAATGAAACAGAAGATATTCTTGTTGTAAAAAATCTTAAGAAGTACTTCCCAATCAAAGCTGGCCTTGGCGGAAAGAAAATGACAGTAAAGGCAGTAGATGATGTAAGCTTTACGATTAAGCGTGGTACAACTATGGGTCTCGTAGGAGAATCCGGTTGTGGTAAATCAACTACTGGTCGTACAATTTTAAGATTATATGATAAGACAGAAGGTACTGTACTTTTCAATGGTGTAGATGTACACAGTCTTTCTAAGAAAGAACTTAGAAAACTTCGTACAAAGATGCAGATTATTTTCCAGGATCCATATTCATCACTTTCTCCACGTCTTCCAATCGGTGAAATCATTGGAGAGGCTGTTAGAGAACATGGTCTTGTTCCAAAAGAAGAATTAGATGATTATGTAACAAAAATCATGCTTTCTTGTGGATTACAGCCATATCACAAGGATCGTTATCCACACGAATTCTCTGGTGGACAGAGACAGCGTATCTGTATCGCGAGAGCAATTGCGTTAAATCCAGATTTTATCGTATGTGATGAACCTGTATCAGCACTTGACGTATCTGTACAGGCACAGGTTATCAACTTGTTAAAAGATTTACAGGATGAATTAGGTTTAACATATTTATTCGTATCACATGACCTTTCTGTAGTAGAACATATTTCTGATACAGTAGGTGTTATGTACTTGGGTGGCTTGGTAGAAGTTGGTGCAACAGAAGATATCTTCGAAAATCCACTTCACCCATACACCAAAGCGTTATTTAGTGCAATTCCAATGCCAGACCCTGATATGAAAACAGATCGTATTATCTTAGAGGGTAGCATTCCTTCACCAGCTAACCCACCTTCTGGATGTAAGTTCCACACAAGATGTGCAGAATGTATGGAAATCTGTAAAACACAGGTTCCAGAAGAAAAGATTATGGAAAATGGCCACATGGTAAGATGTCATTTATATAATGACTAGAGGGTAGTAAAATGAATATTTATAGTAACAGAGATCGTTATATTGATGAAATGCTTGAAGCACAGCAAAGGGAACTTCAAGAGCTTCGTAAAGAACCAGAGGATCAGAAGGATAATCCGGATTATATTCCTCGCGTTGAGCCTGAACCACAAAGATATACTGCAAAAGAAACGCTGTATATTATTTGGGGAGCAGTTGGTTCTGGGCTTCTTATTGCAGGAATCTTTATTGTAGCAGCGTTTCTGTTCCTATTATTCTGTACACAATTTTGGTTAAAATAAAAAACAGATTGTTTAAGAGAATCACTTAAAAGTGGTTCTCTTTTTTATTAAAAAATATAAGGTTAAGTTATATTTATTCTATAAATATAACTTATAAAAAGTATAAAAAATTGATAAGAAAAACTTATTGACTTTTATACAACATATCTGTATAATTATTAACATGTTGTGCGTCTCACAAAGACAAATGTCTTTATAACACAGAATACTTCGTGAAACTTGTGTTTGAAAGAGTGTTTGTCCACAAGATGTACGAAAAGCGGATTAGAAAGAGAGAGAAGAAAAGTGTTAAAGTATACGATTAAACGTGTAGGTCTTGCAATTGTTTCAGTTCTTATTGTAAGTGCCATTACATTCTTTGCAATGAACTTAATACCTGGTGGTCCTTTCAATAAAGAAAAGGCATCAAGTCCAGCAGTTCAGCAGGAATTAGAAAGAAGATATAACTTAGATAAACCTGTACCAGAACAGTATGTTCTTTATATGAAAAATGTACTTCATGGAGACTGGGGAGTTTCATTAAAATCAGGTCGTGATATCTGGACAGATATTCAGATGAAGTTTGCAGTATCTGCAAAATTAGGCGGTTCTGCAGCATTGGTTGCAATTATTTTTGGAATTATTCTAGGTAGTATTGCAGCTCTTACTAGAAATAAATTGCCAGATAGAATGATAGTTTTCTTAACAACCTTAGGTACAGCAATGCCATCATTTGTATTGGCAACCTTACTTCTTTTGGTATTTTGTTTACAACTTAAAATTATTCCAGTATGGTCATCTAGCAATCCAAATTATGTTTTACCAATTATTGCGTTAAGTATTTATCCTATGGCTTATATTACACGTCTTACAAAGACCAGTATGCTTGATGCATTGAACCAGGATTATATCCGTACAGCAAAGGCAAAGGGTGTACCTGCAGTATGGATGATTTTTAAACATGCACTTCGTAATGCACTTATTCCTGTTATTACATATGTGGGACCTATGGTTGCATATATTTTAACGGGTTCTATGGTAGTAGAAAATATTTTTACTATCGGTGGACTTGGTACCTCATTTGTAACAAGTATTACAAACCGTGACTATACCACAATTATGGCAACTACACTTTTCCTTGCTATCTTAATGGTAGTAGCAAACTTATTAACAGACCTTGCTTATAAGTTGGTTGACCCACGTATTACGTTTGAGTAAAAGACATTAGAAAGACAGAGGTAAATAGGATGCAGAATAAGGATTATGCAAACCTAAAAAGAAATATGTTATCTACTCAGGTAGATATCAGCAAATTCAAAGACTTTGACTTTGAAAAAGCTACAGATGAAGAAAAGAAGCAACAGGATGTTATGGGTGAATCTACCACATTCTTTAAAGATGGTATGAAACGTCTCCGTAAGAATCCTTTGGCGATGGCAAGTATTATAATTTTGGCGATTATAATCGTTGCAATTTTAGTGCTTCCATCCATTGTTCCATATAAATATGATCAGTCCATGATGGCAAATGGTATTCGTGACAGAGGTGCTACAAATCTTGGAATTATGGAGTATTCAAAAGCTGAATTAGAGCGCATTGATGCTGGTGAGAAAGTGTTCCCACATATCTTTGGCACAGACAGTTTAGGTAGAGACTATTTTATCCGTGTTGTATATGGTACACGTGTTAGTCTTTCTGTTGGTATTGTAGCAGCAATCATGGTACTTATTATTGGTCTTGTGTATGGTGCGATAGCAGGGTACTTTGGAGGTATGGTCGACCTTATCATGATGCGAATAGTAGATATTATCTATTCGCTGCCAGACATGCTTCTTATTATATTGTTATCTGTAGTATTAGATGATGTATTAAAACCAATTATTGAAGGAACAATACTTGCAAAACTTGGTAGTAATATGATTTCAATGTTTATCGTATTTGCTCTTTTATACTGGGTAAGTATGGCACGTTTGATTCGTGGTCAGGTTCTTTCGATTAAGAATAATGAATATGTACTTGCTGCAAGATGTATTGGTACAAAAGACAGCAGAATTTTAACGAAGCATATTTTACCAAACTGTTTATCGGTAATTATTATTACAACAGCTTTACAGGTTCCAAGTGCAATCTTTACAGAAAGTTATTTAAGCTTCCTTGGGCTTGGTGTTTCAATCCCTATGACTTCATTAGGAAGTTTAGCAAACGAAGCACGTGCAGGGTTACAGTCATATCCACACAGACTTGTTATTCCAGCAATTATTATTTGTTTAATCGTATTAGCACTTAACCTTCTTGGTGATGGTTTACGTGATGCATTCGATTCAAAACTTAAGTAAGGAGACATTGTGATGAGCGAAGAAGTTAAATACATATTAGAAGTAAATGATCTTCACACAAGTTTCTTTACAGAAAATGGTGAAGTATGTGCCGTAAATGGTATTTCTATGAACTTAGAACCAGGAAAAACACTTGGTATCGTAGGTGAATCTGGTTCTGGTAAATCCGTTACAGCATATTCCATTATGCAGATTTTAGCTGAAACAGGAAAGATTACGAGTGGTGAAGTAAAATATTGTGGTGAAGACATTACAAAATGGTCGGAAGCACAGATGACAAAGTTTAGAGGTTCAAAATGTTCTATCATTTTCCAGGACCCAATGACTAGTCTGAATCCAGTATTTACAATTGGAAGTCAGTTAGAAGAAGCAATTCTTCTTCATACAGATAAAGATAAAAAACAAGCAAAAGAACGTGCAGTTGAAATGCTAACACTTGTAGGTGTAAATGAACCAGAAAAACGTGTAAAACAGTATCCTCACGAATTATCTGGTGGTATGAGACAGCGTGTTATGATTGCTATGGCATTAGCCTGCGAACCAGATATCTTAATCGCAGATGAACCGACAACAGCGTTAGACGTAACAATTCAGGCTCAGATTTTAGAGCTTATGCAGGATTTACAGAAAAAACTTGGTATGGCAATAATCATGGTTACACATGACCTTGGTGTTATCGCAAGTATGTGTGATGAAATTATGGTTATGTATGGTGGCCGTGTATGTGAACGTGGTACTGCAGATGATATTTTCTACAGACCAGCTCATGAATATACAAAAGGTTTACTTCGTTCTATTCCTAAAACAGACAATATGGATGAAAAGCTTGTTCCAATTGGTGGTACACCAATCAACTTGCTCAATATGCCAGAAGGCTGTGCGTTCTGCCCTAGATGTGATGCAGCTATGAAAATCTGTTTGAAGGAAAAGCCAGAAGAATATCGTATTAGTGATACACATCTTGCTAGCTGTTGGATGAATATCAAAGAGTTATATGAAGCACAGGGGGAAGGCAAGAATGAATAATAACAACAATAATGAATATCTATTAAAAGTAGATCATTTAAAACAGTACTTCCCAGTAAAAGACGGGTTCAAGACTTTACAGCTTAAAGCAGTAGATGATGTGTCCTTTGCTATTCGTCCAGGTGAAACACTTGGTCTTGTAGGTGAGTCAGGTTGTGGTAAGACTACAGTTGGTCGTACATTACTTCGTCTTTACCAGCCAACAGCAGGACGTATTGAGTTTGATGGTGATGTTTTATTTGACAGTGGTGAACAGTACGACGAAAGTGGGAAAATGATCGTAGATGCGACAGGCAAACCAATTCGTGGCAAAAAAATCGATGTGGATATGCTTCCATATCGTAAAAAAATGCAGATGGTATTCCAAGATCCATATTCTTCATTAAATCCTCGTATGACAGTAGAAGATATTATTGGAGAACCTTTGGATGTACATAATCTTTATAAAACGAAAGCAGAGCGAAGAGAAAGAATCTTAGAGCTTATGGAAATCGTAGGATTAAATGCAGAGCACGCAATGCGTTATGCGCATGAATTCTCTGGTGGACAGAGACAGCGTATCGGTATTGCAAGAGCCCTTGCAGTAAATCCTAAATTTATCGTATGTGATGAACCTGTATCAGCACTTGACGTATCAATTCAGGCACAGGTTGTAAATATGTTTGAAGAGTTACAGGAAAAACTTGGTGTGGCATATTTATTTATTGCTCATGACCTTTTAGTAGTTCATCATATTTCAGACAGAATCGCAGTAATGTATTTAGGAAAGGTAATGGAAATCGCTGATGCGGATGATTTAAATAACAATCCAATTCATCCTTATACATTAAGTTTACTTTCAGCAGTGCCTATTCCAGATCCAGAGACTGCAAGAAACAGCCAGCGTATTATCTTAGAAGGAGATGTTCCTAGTCCGCTTAATATGCCTACAGGATGTCCATTCCGTACAAGATGTAAATACGCAACAGAGCAGTGTGCGGCAGAAATGCCACCACTGAAAGACAGAGGTGACGGACATTTCGTTGCTTGCTGGAATAAATAAGGTTTTAACCCATTGGGTGGAACATAGAAATTTTTAGGAGGGACTATTTTATGAAAAAGATAGTATCAATGTTACTCATCGCTGCTATGTCAATTGGTCTTATGGCTTGTGGCGGCGGAAACAATGATCAGGGTGCATCTAACGATGCTGCAGTTGATACAACAACATTAAAAATCAACCTTGCTTCTGAACCAGATTACCTTGATCCTGCATTAAATTCATCAGTTGATGGTGGATGTCTTGCAGTTAACTCTTTCGTAGGTTTACATACTTACGATGCAGAAGGAACACTTATTCCTGCAATCGCTTCTGAATACAGTGTTTCTGAAGACGGAACTGTTTACACATTTAAGTTAATCGAATCTAAATGGAGTAATGGTGACGCTTTAACAGCTAAAGACTTTGTTTATAGCTGGAACCGTGTAGCAGATCCTGCAACAGCAGCTGACTACTCATATCTTTTCGCTATCATCGCAACAAATGAAGATGGCACATTAAAAATCGAAGCTCCAGATGATTACACATTTGTTGTAACATTAACAAATCCATGTCCATACTTCTTGGATTTAACAGCTTTCCCTACATTCTTCCCTGTACATCAGGCATCTGTAGAAGCTGCTAATCCAGATGGAACAAACCCAGGTGCATGGGCTCAGGAAGCTGGCTTTGTATGTAACGGTGCTTACACACTTGAGTCTTGGGCTCACAATGAAAGCATGGTTTACGTAAAGAACGAAAACTACTATGATGCTGCAAACGTAACAATGGATACATTAGAATTCATGTTATCAGCAGATGATACAGCTATCTATGCTGCATACAATAGTAACGACCTTGACTTCATCGACTCAGTTCCAAACGATGAAATCGCAGCTGTAATTAACAATCCTGATTTCTATATTGTAGATCAGTTAGGTACATACTACATTGGTTTCAATGTAAATGACCCACTTTTCGAAGGCAAAACAGTAGAACAGGCTGCTAAAATGCGTCAGGCATTAAGCTTAATGATGGACCGTAGCTACATCGCTGAAGAAATTGGCCAGACAGGTCAGGTTCCAGCAGATGCATTTGTTCCACAGGGAATGGCTGATGGTAATGGCGGCATCTTCAACACAGCAGATGATGAAGGTTACTATGATGCAACAACTACAGGTTTAACACAGGCTCCAGCTGCTATGGCTTTATTAGAAGAAGCTGGTTACACATTCACAGACAATGGTGATGGCACATATGAAGTTTCACCAGCAATCTCTATGACATACCTTACAAACGAAGGTACAGGACATGAAGCAATCGCTCAGGTTCTTCAGGCTGACTTCGCTACAATCGGTATTGACATGGAAATCAAAGTTGAAGAATGGAACGTATTCCTTGATGACAGAAAGAACGGTAACTTCACAATCGCTCGTGAAGGCTGGGTAGCTGACTACAACGACCCAATCAACATGCTTGAAATCTTCCTTTCTACATCAGGAAACAACGATATGCAGTTAGGTAAAGAAAAGAACTCATATGCTCCAGATTGGACAGAATATGATGCATTACTTGCAGAAATCCTTACAACAACAGACTTCGCTAACCGTGTAAACTTAATGCACCAGGCAGAAGATATGTTAATGGATACATGGGCAGTAATTCCACTTTACTACTATAATGACGTTTATATGCAGAAAGACAATGTTGATGGTGTATTCTCTACAGTATTTGGTATGAAATACTTCATGTACTCAACAAAATCTGCTGAATAATTGAAACTAAATTTTAAGTTAGTAGTGTAATTTTATAAAGTTAGTTAGTGTTGGAAGACATCTCAGTGCATTTGTACTGGGATGTCTTTTTTTATTGTAATAGGAGAATATAAGAGAAATATTCATAAAATCTTAAATTTTATTTTCCGTTTTGTTTTCTTGCTTAAGATAAATTTTCATGTTAAGATTATAAATGGAGTTTAATAAATTTTTTTATTATAGGGGAAAAAGATGAAAAAAGTCACAAAAGTTAGTAGAGATAAGGTAAAAAGTTTTGATTTTGCAAAGAAACCTCATAAACCAGGGTTTTTATTTCCAGTAGCTCGAGAAGTTATTTCTAAGCCAGTATTAAAAGGTCGTGATTTTGAACTTAAAAAGACAAATATGGAATCTGTAAATGGTCCATATTTGATGCTGGTAACACATTCTTCTATGATTGATTTTATGGTTATGACAGTTGCGGTTCAGCCATATCGTGCAAATAATGTTATGACATTGGAAGGATTTAACACTTATACAGAACCTCTTATGCGTTCTTTAGGTGTACTTGGTACACGTAAATATATCAGTGATTTAAATTTAATTAAAAATATTCGTTATTGTATTGAAAAATTAAAAAATCCATTTGTTTTATTTCCAGAAGCGAGATATTCTTTGGATGGATGTACCTCTTATATTCCAGAGTCGACTGCAAAATTAGTTCGTTTGCTTCGAGTTCCAGTAGTTGTACTTCGTATCCATGGTAATTTTGTTACAAATCCACAGTGGAATAAGATTGACAAGGGAAATCATGTAGAAGCTGAAATGGAGCAGATTATCACAGCTGCAGAATGTAAGAAATTATCTGTTACTGAAATTGATGCACGTATCAAAGAAGCATTCAAATATGATGATTTCAAGTGGCAGTATGATAATAAGATTAAAATTGATCATCCAAAACGTGCAAATGGTTTGCATTGTTTGTTGTATAAATGTCCTTCATGTATGACAGAAGGTGAGACTGATTCAGAAGGTACAAGACTTTGGTGTAATCACTGTGGCAAAGAATGGCTTATGGATGAATATGGTCGTATGAATGCGTTAAAAGGTGAGACAGAATTTGCACATATTCCAGATTGGAGTAATTGGGAAAGAGAGTGTGTACGTAAAGAAATCGAAGATGGCACATACTATTTTGAGGATACTGTTCGTGTAGAAACATTACCTGGTTCTTTGAAATTCTATCATCAGGGTGAAGGAAAACTGATTCAGACACCTACAGAAACTCGTATTGAATGTAATTACCATGGAAAACCATATGTACTTACACGTAGTGCTATGAATTTAGAGAGTATGCATATTGAATACGATTATCTTGGTCGTGGCGATTGTGTTGATATTTCTATTCCAGATGATAGTTTCTGGTGTTATCTTTCAAAGAGAGATGCAATTACAAAGATTTCTTTTGCAACAGAAGAAATGCATTTGTTTGCAGTAAAAAATCCTGAAGTGTAATTTAAGGAGGATATTTTATGAAAAAGAGAATTATTTCTCTGATTTTAATAGTTGTTATGGCGCTTGGTATGCTTGTGGCGTGTGGACAAGAAGAGGAGCAGGTTGAAACAGTAGCAGCACCTCTTGTGGTGGGGTATACTTCATTTAATGAAGTGTTCACACCGTTTTTTGCACGTAGTGCCGCTGATAAAGATGTAGTTGCGATGACACAGGTGAATTTACTTACCTTAGATCGTGAAGGTGCTGTTGTTTATGATGCAATTAAAGGTGAAACAAGATCATATAATGGTACTGAGTATACCTATAAAGGGATTGCAGATATCGATGTTAAGTCACAAAACAATGGTACTGTTGTGTATGATATCACCTTAAGAGATGATGTAAAATTTTCAGATGGTGAAATTTTAAATGCGGAAGATTTAATTTTTACTATGTATGTGTTATGTGACCCAATGTATGATGGTCCATATACATTAGGTAAGGCTCCTATTTTGGGATTAGATGCATATCAGTCTACAATGACTACATTGTTTGATGCACTTATTTATGCTGGTAAAGAAAATACAGACTATACATTATGGTCACAGGAAACACAGGAAGCATTCTGGAGTGAATTAGAAGCAGCGGGTACACAGTTTGCTCAGGATATTGTAGATTATTTAGCTGAAACTTCTGGTACAACATCGGTTGCGGAAGCAGCTAAGTTATGGGGATATGAGGGGCTTTCTGAAGATGCAACTGCAACAGAGTTTTTCTATGTGTTGTGTGAAGCTTATGGATGGAATTTAGAAACCTTAAATAGTGTAGAATCAGTTGGGAAATCACTGTTCTCACTTATGGAAAACTATAATTCTTATAAAATTGGAGTGCAAAATAATTTAGAAATTGTAAATATTTCTGGTATAGAAAAGACAGGTGAATTTAGTGTTCGTGTCACAATGACAGAGCAGAATGTAGCTAATATTATGTATTTTGATATTCCTGTTGTACCAATGCATTATTATGGTAATTCATCTTTGTTCCAATATGAAAATAATACATTCGGTTTTGTAAAAGGTGATTTGAGTCTTCTCAATGAGTCTGCCCAGTATCCAAACAAAGATGAGCTTCCAATGGGCGCAGGTCCTTACATGTATGTGCCTGTAGAAACAGAAGAGGATGAATCTGCAAAAGAATATGTATTTCATGCTAATCCAAACTATTATCTTGGACGGGCAAAGACTGAGGTAGTTAATTTTGTCGAGATTTCTACTGCAAGAAAGATAAATGGAATTGTAAATGCAAAGATTGATTTGACAGATGTTTCTATGACAAAAAAAGTAGCAGAGAATATTGTAGAAGCAAATCAAAAAGTTGTAGATGAGGCAGTTGCAGAAGCAGCAGAAAATGGACAAGAACTTGATGTTGAAACAATTTCAGATGCGGTTTCTTATGAAACTTTTGATTATGCTGGATATGGTTATATTGGTATAAATGCCAACGTAGTAAATGTAAAAGGAGATATCGATTCAGATGCTTCTAAGAACTTAAGAAAAGCATTTGCTACAATATTTGCTGTCTATCGTGATGAAGTAGTTGATACTTATTTTGGAGGTAATGGAACAGTTGTAAATTATCCAGTATCAAATGTTTCGTGGGCGGCTCCAAAGCCAGATAGCAAAGACTATAAGATTTCTTATACAAAAGGTGTAAATGGAAAAGCTATTTATACAGATGAAATGTCCAAGGAAGAAAGATATGCAGCTGCAAAAGAGGCGGCACTTGCTTATTTTACTGCTGCGGGATATAAAGTGGAGAATGGAGTAGTTAAAGTGGCTCCAGAAGGTGCTTCTATGTCATATGAAGTATATGTTTCAGGTAATGGGCTTGGAGAACATCCAGCGTATATGATTTTACTTGATACAAAGGAATCTTTGGCAGAACTTGGGATTAACCTTGTTATTCGCGATATGAAAAATGAAGTAGATATGTGGAATGCCATTGAAGAGGGGAACTGTGCTATATGGGCTGCTGCATGGGATGCAAGTGCAGATCCAGATGTATATGATATATATCACACATTTGGTGTATATTCGGATATGTATGGTATAGAGGACAATACGCTTTCTGGATATCTGGAAGAGGCACGTAATATCAGTAAACAGTCTACAAGAGAAAAACTCTACAAAAAGAGTTATGATATTATTTTAGATTGGGCAGTAGAAGTGCCAGTATATCAAAAACAGAATGCTATTATTTATAGTGCAGAACGAATTCTTGCAAATACACTTACTCCTGATATGACGGTTTATTATGGATGGATGGATGAAGTGCATAATATCCAGATGAATCACATAATTGTAGAAGAAGAATAACCAGATGAGGGAACTGTCTTTTTAGACAGTTCTCTTTTTTGATATAAAAAGTAAAATTTCTATTGACAAAAAGTTTTATATTATTTATCATGAACATATGAACAGATATTCATATGTAATTCGAAGGGAGGTTAATATGGCGATACATGATGTAGAACACTGTGAAAGTCATGAGACACACAAGGATTTGATTGAAAAAGTTAGTAATCATATGCCAGATGAGGATGAATTATATGATTTAGCAGAGTTGTTTAAGGTATTTGGTGACTCTACTAGAATCCGTATGCTTTCAGTTTTGATGGGCGATGAGATGTGTGTGTGTGATTTGGCAGAAGTGCTTTCGATGAATCAGTCTGCAATTTCCCATCAGCTTAAGATTTTAAAGCAGGCAAAGCTGGTAAAGAACAGACGTGAAGGGAAACAGGTTTATTATTCCCTTTCGGATGACCACGTAAGTACGATTCTTGCAATGGGATTAGAGCATATTGAAGAAAAATAAGTGTTTTGAAAATGGAGGAAATATTTTATGAAAAAGAAATTTAAAGTAGAAAATTTAGACTGTGCACATTGTGCTGCAAAGATGGAAGATGCAATTAAGAAAATCCCTGGAGTAGAAGATGCTGTGATGAACTTTATGACACAGAAACTTACACTTGAGATTGCGGATGATGCTAATATGGATGAAATCGTAGATAAAGCACAGGAGTGTGTTACAAAAGTAAGCATTGTTTGCGAAATTATCAGATAAAGTATACATAATTTTATAAACATAGAAATGAGGAATGTGTTTATGACAAGTAGACAAAAGAAGGTATTATATCGAATCTTAATTTCTGGGATTATGTTTATAATCCTTTTTGCGATGGAGCATACAGGTGGATTAGAGGCGTTGTCTTCCAAGTGGATGGCACTTGTAGTGTGTCTGGTTCCCTATTTGATTATTGGATATGATGTTATTTTAAAGGCGATTCGTAATATTCGTAATGGACAGGTGTTTGATGAAAACTTTCTTATGATGATTGCAACATTTGGTGCATTTGTTGTGTCAGAATATATTGAAGCTGTTGCAGTTATGTTGTTTTATCAGGTAGGTGAATTGTTCCAAAGTTATGCAGTAGGTAAATCACGCCAGTCGATTGCTGATCTTATGGATATTTGTCCAGAATATGCTAATTTAGAGATTGATGGACAGATAGAAGAAGTTGATCCGGAAGATGTGGAGATTGGAAGCATTGTCTTAATTAAACCAGGTGAAAAAGTACCATTGGATGGAATTGTGATTGAAGGAGAATCCTTCCTAGATACATCTGCACTAACAGGAGAATCAGTCCCAAGAAAGATATATCCAAATGACGAAATTATTAGTGGCTGTATCAATGGAAGCGGTACACTTCGTGTTCGTGTAACAAAGGAATTTGATGATTCAACAGTTGCTAAGATTTTAGAATTGGTTGAAAATGCAAGTAGTAAAAAAGCAAAGGTAGAAAACTTTATTACAAGATTTGCAAAGTACTACACTCCATTTGTTACAATAGCGGCGTTAATACTTGCAATTGTACCGCCTATTATCTTACAGGATAACTGGATGATTTGGTTGGAAAGAGCATGTATTTTCCTGGTTATTTCTTGTCCATGTGCACTTGTAATTTCTGTACCAATGGGATTCTTTGGTGGAATTGGCGCAGCATCTAAGATTGGTGTACTGGTAAAGGGTAGCAATTATTTGGAATTGTTATCTGAAATGGATACGATTGTATTTGATAAAACAGGTACACTTACTAATGGTGTGTTTGAAGTAACAGAAGTGATTCGTAAAAAAGGCGTGCATGAAAATGTGCTTCAAATTGCAGCATCCGTGGAAGCTTTTTCTACACATCCAATCGCAGAATCAATCTGTAAGGCTTACAACAAAGAAGAGAATGCGGAAGCATTGAAAGTTATAGATGTAGAAGAAATATCAGGACATGGTGTACGTGCAAAATTAGATGAATCCGAAGTGTTAGTCGGTAACATCAAAATGATGAAGGCGCATGGTATTTCCTGTAAAGCACATAAAGGTAGTGGAACAGTTGTTTATGTAGCAAAAGATAATGCTTATTTGGGCGCAGTTATTATTTCAGATACTATAAAAGAAGGTGCCGCAAAAGCCATTAAGAAGATGAAAATAGCTGGTGTTTCCAAAACAGTTATGCTTACCGGAGATAGAAAAGAGGCAGCACTTGCGGTTGCAGAAGAACTTAAGTTAGATGAAGTGCACTATGAACTTTTGCCAGGAGATAAGGTTTCCAAGGTAGAGGAATATATTGAGACAGCAGATCGAAATGCAAAGGTTGCTTTTGTAGGTGATGGAATCAATGATGCTCCAGTACTTGCTCGAGCTGATATTGGTATTGCGATGGGAAGCCTGGGTTCAGATGCAGCAATTGAAGCGGCAGATGTAGTTATTATGGATGATGATTTACGAAAAATCAGCCGTGTGATTAAAATATCAAAGAAGACAATGTCTATTGTAAAACAGAATATTGTATTTGCGCTTGGAGTAAAGGGATTGATTCTATTGCTTGGTGCACTTGGTATGGCGACAATGTGGGCGGCAGTATTTGCCGATGTTGGGGTTGCAGTCATTGCAATTTTGAATTCTATGCGTACATTAAATGCGAAATTTTAAACGAAAAAGTTAAATTGTCAGTCATCTTAAAAATAAGCGAAAAAAGTAGGGGTTTTTCTCCTACTTTTTTATTTACAAGATTAGAAAATGTGTTAAAATAGTTATGATATTATACGTTGGAGGATTATGCATGGCAAACAATGACTCAGATTTACTGAATCAGGAACGTCAGAGACGAAAACGCATAAATCGAATTAAAACTGGACTTATTACGACAATTGCTGTATGGATGTTAGCATCACTATTAGCAATTATTATTTTGTCAGTACAAGTTTTCAAGTTAAATAAGCAGGTAACTGCATTAGCAGAAAATACGAGTGTTACTGGCAATGCAATTTCTGACACACAAGCTGTAGACGAACAGGCCTTAGACGAAGAAAGTTATGCAAATGTTGTAACTGGAATAGATACAGAAGATAACTTTGCGGAAGAAGGTGATATTCATAATGTATACCTTACTTTTAACAGCGTACCAGGTGATAATACAAATGATATATTAGATGTATTAGCACAGCACAATGTAAAAGCTACTTTTTTTGTGGTAGGAAGTGAGGCAGAAGGTGCTGCAGAAGTGTATCAGCGAATTGTGAATGAAGGACATACCATTGGTATGCATTCCTATTCCAATCAGTATAGTTTGATTTATTCATCTACAAATGCTTTTAAAGAAGATTATGTAAGACTCTCTGATTATTTGTATGGATTGACCGGCACAAGAAGTAAGTTTTATCGCTTCCCAGGCGGCAGTGGTAATGAAATCAGTAATGTGAATATGGCTGAATTCGTACATATTTTAAACCAAGAACAGATTACCTACTTTGACTGGAATGTATCGGCAGGTGATGCGGCAAATAGTTACACAGTAGAAGATGTTCAAAAGAATGTTTTGGAAGGCGTAGCAAAGTACAAAACATCTGTTGTGTTATTACACGACAGTGAAACTAAGTCAACAACGGTGGAAGCATTAGGCTCATTAATTCAAACCTTACAGAGCCAAGGTGCAGTTATTTTACCGATTGATGAAAATACAAATGTAATTCAATATATCAAAGCTGATAGTGTTGAATAGAAACGCATGGAGGATTAAAATGGGACTTTTTAAAGATTTTAAAGAAGATTTTTCACAGGCAGTAAATGAACTTGTGCCAGGTGGAGAAGTAGAAAACGAAGAAGTTGTGGTTGATACATTAAGCGAAGATGTTGATGTAAAGAGCGAACTCTCAAAATTAGACGGACTATTAGAACAGGTAAAGGAAGAACCAGTAGTTGCGCCTGTAGTTGAAAAACCAGTTGTAAAAGAAGTTGTAAAAGAAGAAAAAGTAGAAGTTAAACCAGAAGTAAAAGAGGAGAAATTAGTAATGGATACACCAGTAAGAGAAACAGTTGAAATTTTAGATGAAACATCAGTAATCACTGCAAGCACAGTATTAACAGGTAACCTTGCATCAGCAGGTTCTTTCGATATTCAGGGTACAGTAAATGGTAACGTTGCATGTAATGGTAAATTAGTTGTTACAGGCGTTATCAATGGTAACAGCTCATCTTCAGAATTCTTTGCAGATGTTGCAAAAGTAGAAGGTGAAGTAGTAAGTACAGGTACAGTTAAAATCGGTGCTGGTTCTGTTATCGTTGGTAACATCACAGCTTCTTCAGCAGTTATCGCAGGTGCTGTAAAAGGTGACATCGATGTTCAGGGACCAGTAGTTGTTGATACATCAGCAGTTATCATGGGTAACATCAAATCTCGTTCAGTACAGATTAATAACGGTGCTATCATCGAAGGTTTTTGTTCACAGTGCTACGCTGACGTAGATGTTCAGGGATTATTTGGAACAAAATAAGAATAAAATAAAAAATGAAAAATGAAAAAGAAAGGATGTTATAGTCTATGAAACGTGTTTTATTAAAACTAAGTGGTGAAGCATTAGCGGGAGACAAACATCAGGGTTTTGACGAACCAACTGTTACAGTTGTTGCCAATCAGGTAAAAAAACTGGTAGATAGGGGCGTAGAAGTTGGTATTGTTATCGGTGGCGGTAACTTCTGGCGTGGACGTTCAAGTGAGACAATCGATCGTACAAAAGCAGATCAGATTGGTATGCTTGCAACAGTTATGAATTGTATTTATGTATCAGAAATTTTCCGTTCGGTAGGCATGAAGACAGCTGTTATGACTCCATTTGAATGTGGTTCTATGACAAAATTGTTCTCAAAAGACCGTGCAAATAAATACTTTGACAAAGGTATGGTGTGTTTCTTTGCAGGTGGAACAGGACATCCTTATTTTTCAACAGATACAGCTACAGTACTTCGTGCAATTGAAATTGAGGCAGAAGTTATTCTTCTTGCAAAAGCAATTGACGGTGTATATGACAGCGATCCAAAGACAAATCCTGCAGCCGTAAGATATGATGAGGTTTCTATCCAAGAAGTAATTGATAAGAAACTTGCTGTTGTAGATTTGACAGCATCTATCATGTGCATGGAAAATAAAATGCCTATGTATGTGTTTGGATTAAATGAAGAAGACTCTATTGTAAAAGCAATGAGCGGAGAATTTAACGGTACAAAAGTGACCGTATAACTAGGAGGGGAAAGACATGGATGCAAGATTAGCAACTTATGAAGAAAAAATGACAAAAACAATGCATAATTTGGAGGAAGAATTCGGTTCTATCCGTGCCGGTCGTGCAAACCCTCACGTATTAGACAAAATCCGTGTGGATTATTATGGAACTCCATCACCAATTCAGAGTGTGGCAAACGTTAGTGTTCCAGAACCAAGAATGATTCAGATTCAGCCTTGGGAAGCATCTTTAGTAAAAGAAATCGAAAAAGCAATTCTTGTTTCTGATTTAGGTATCAATCCAACAAATGATGGTAAAATCATTCGTTTGGTGTTCCCAGAATTAACAGAAGAAAGACGTAAAGAATTAGCAAAAGATGTTAAGAAAAAAGGTGAAAATGCAAAAGTAGCTATTCGTAATATCAGACGTGATGCAATTGATCATGTGAAAAAAATTGGTAAAGCAGAAGACCTTTCTGAAGATGAAGTAAAAGATTTAGAAGATGGCATTCAGAAGCTTACAGATAAATACGTTGCAAACGTAGATAAAGCTGTTGAAGCAAAAACAAAAGAAATTCTTACTGTTTAAGAAGTACTAGGGGTTGTTTCGACAACCCCTTTTCTTGCATATTACTGTGCATTCTATTTTATGGAATTTGGAGGGAGTTACACCATGAAGATACCAGAACACGTAGCGATTATTTTGGATGGTAATGGCAGATGGGCAAAGAGTAAAGGCTTACCACGTAATGCTGGACATACAGCAGGTGCAAAAAACGTAGAAACTATATGCGAAGCAGCCCATGATATGGGAATTAAATATTTAACGTTGTATGCATTCTCAACAGAGAACTGGAATCGTCCAGATTCTGAAGTAAATGCGCTTATGAATTTATTGGAAAGTTATTTAAAAAACTGTATTCGTACTGCAGATAAAAATAATATGCGTGTACGTGTAATTGGTGAAATTGGAAGACTTTCTGAGAAATTCCAAGATAGAATTAAAGAGTTAGAAGAGGCTTCCAAAGCAAATACAGGTTTAAATCTTACGATTGCAATTAATTATGGTAGTCGTGATGAAATGATTCGTGCTATAAAAACTATGATGGAAGATGAAAAGGCTGGCAAACTTTCTATTGAGGATGTAACAGCAGAACGTTTTTCATCTTATTTAGATACCAAAGAGCTACCTGATCCAGATCTTATGATTCGTACAAGTGGCGAACAGCGTTTGTCCAACTATCTATTGTGGCAGCTTGCATATAGTGAATTTTATTTTACAGATGTGCCATGGCCAGATTTTAATAAGAAAGAATTAGAGCTTGCTGTTGCAGCATATAATAAACGAGACCGTAGATTTGGCGGTTTGACAGAAGAGTAATAATGGAGGAAAAACATGTTTAAGACTAGATTGTTAAGTGGGATTATTTTAGTAATCCTTGCTTTAATTGTAATTATTAGTGGTGGATACGTAACATTATTATCACTGCTTGCGATTTCACTCATTGGTATGTATGAATTATATCGTGTTTTTAAATTAGAAAAGACACCAATGGCGATGGTTGCCTACATAGTTGCAGTTGTCTTTTATTGCAACTTAAAATGGATGTGGATTGTAGATCCTCTTATGTTTGTTATGGGTCTTTTAATCATCCTTATGTTTGTGTATGTATTTTCTTATCCAAAATATGAAGCAAAAGATGTTATGGCAATTTTCTTTGGAATGTTTTATGTTGCGATGATGTTGTCGTATGTATATCAGATTCGTATGCTTCCAAATGGTGTGTTCTTAGCATTCCTAATTTTCATTTGTTCATGGGGATGTGATACATGTGCATACTGTGTAGGTGTGCTTATTGGAAAACATAAAATGGCACCTGTGCTTAGTCCAAAGAAATCAATTGAGGGGGCTGTTGGTGGTGTGATTGGTACTGCATTACTTACGGTGCTGTATACTTATATTTTCCGTGCTCAGATGGGATTAGGTACAAGAGCGATTGTTGTACTTGCAATAATTTCAGCAGTAGCTGCATTAATTTCTATGGTAGGAGATTTGACTGCATCTGCAATCAAACGTAACTATGATATAAAGGATTATGGAACACTTATTCCAGGTCATGGTGGGATTATGGATCGTTTCGATAGTATGATGATTACTGCTCCTATTATCTATTATTTAGCTGTATATTTTTTATAAGGGGATAAACTATGAGAAAAAT
>JAFQWG010000027.1 GCA_017407605.1 Agathobacter sp.
GTCACATTTTCACCAGCTTCAACACCAAGCTTTTCAATGGTAATGATATCGCCTTCGGCTACTTTGTACTGTTTACCACCTGTTGCTATAATTGCGTACATATGGCACCTCCTATTTTATCATTACTCGCCAGTTACGGTGGTGTCCAAAGGGCACACTTCTACCTCACTGTGCGGCATACTCAGATATATTAACACAAGCGATTTCTTGCGTCAACATATTTTTGTAATATTTTTGCAATTTTTTGTTTTATAAAATGTATTTATCCATTTCAAGTGACACTTCTAAAATGGAATCAAGGATATCTTTTGCTTCTTTTGCACTTTGATAATTTTCTTCAGTAAGCTGTGTTGACTGTTGTGCAGATGCTGTTACTTCTTGTGTTGTTGCAGAAAGTGTGGTGATATCACTTACAATCTCATTATTGGCTTTTGATAAACTGTTCAAACCATTTTCAATTTCAATTACATCTGAACTTAATCGATCAATATTTTGGTTAATTCGTTCAAACTGATCCGCAATTTCAACAACCATTTCTTCTTGAGTTTTACCAATTTCCAATGATTTTTCAATTGCACCAGCTGTATCTGATGTATGCTGTGCTAAAGCATTTAAAATCTGAGTAATATTTTCAGTTTCCTGCTTTGTACGTTCCGAAAGTGTACGGATTTCATCGGCGACTACTGCAAAACCTCTGCCCGCTTCCCCTGCACGAGCACTTTCGATGGAAGCATTTAAAGAAAGTAAATTTGTTTGAGAAGAAATATCTAAAATTGTATTTGTAATTTCTTTTACTTCTTCTACGTTTTGCTGTAAATGCTTCATTGCTTCTGCTACAGTATCATTGGTCTGAATCAAGCTTAATGCTTCTTCACGCAACTGCTGAATCTTTTCTAAACTGTTCTGATTTAATTCATTCGATTCTTTCGCAGTTTCAACCATTGCTTCAGCACGTTCAACAACTTGTTCCAGATTATCCTGAATATCCTGAGTCATCATGCTCTGATTCTGAATACTGTTAGCTGTAGAAACACTACCATTACTAATGTTTTCAACAGCCTGATTCACTGTTTTAGAAGATTCCTGTAATTCATTCATAATCTCCATTGCTTCATTTGTACCAGTACGTACACGTTCGGCAATACGAATGATATTATCTGTCATATCTTTTTGATTTTCTGCTTCAAACTGGATTTTAGCCATAGAATCAGCATTAAAATTCTTACCTACGCCTGTAATATAGGATATAATAAACATCATAACCGTAACAGCAAGTGCCGCTACAATATTCTGGGTAAACTCATCTCCTTCATATCCTTGCCAGAAAAACTGTCTACATAAAGTAATCACAATATTTGCAGAGGATACAAGTAATGTAGAAAATCTACTAAATTTTGTATCAAAGAAAAGTACGGTTGGCATAAGTGGCATAATTGCAAGAAAACGCATATAGTAATCTTTATATGCATATACAATCATTGCCATAACAACAGTTAGACCTATCATCAAGTACCATCTTAATTTCTCATTGCCGCTATCTCTTTTTAAAGTAATAAATCCCGTCAAAATAGTTGCAAGCATGACAACAAACATGCCAACTGCATAGAATAATGTACGGTTCCCCTGAATAACAGAAACAATTACAACAATAAAGCTTAATAAATATACTACTGCTGTACTAATACATAGAAATGTATTTACTTTTTTAACTTGTTCAGATCGTTCAGCAAATTTAAAATTGTTTTCGCCCATAGTTGTATTCCTTTTCCTTTATCTTATAGTGAATTGTTTATTCTGTAATCAATTTTGCATCTAAAACACCTTTACATGCAAGTGCAAAGTCTGCAACAGTTTTTTCGCGCCATTCTTTTTCAGTTGGATAGAACAATTCTTGATATCGCTCTTTAATAATTTCATTTGTAGTAGCATTATTTGATGGATACCAATGATTCTGGTTTTCTTCAATCGTATATTTCATAGAAATAATACTGTCTAAGAAAGAATCGCCAATCGTACCAAATTCAAAACAGGTAGAGAATAAACCTGTATCATTTCCCATTGCTTCTCTTAAACGATAATAATAATCGGTTGTATCTCCTGTTGTTGGGTAAAAATCTTCAGAATCTACTGCAATAACAGTTCCATAATTAAACATTAAGATAGATTCCTCTTCTGTCATCGTATCAAATGCTGAATTAAAAATTACCATATTATAACGTGGACCATATCCAGAGTGAATATCAATATGTACAATGTTTTCATATTCACTTTCTAATGTCTGTTTAAATACATCTTTCAAATATGTAGTGGAAGCTTCATCACCGGCACCACCATAATATACACCTTCGGCATATTCATACTGCCCTCCAAGAAGTGCATTTGAAATAACATCTGCACCATCCTGAATAACTTCTTTTACTAAAGAACCATAAAATCCTGCTTCATGCCAGAGAATATTGCCCATTTCTTTTTGTGGTCCTAA
>JAFQWG010000164.1 GCA_017407605.1 Agathobacter sp.
ATCTAATTTTTCTACTAATTGTCTAATCTGCATGCCTTTATCCCCTTATTCATTATATTCGCCACTAAACACTTCGGTAGCTGGTCCTGTCATAAACACATGATTTGTTTCTTCGTCCCATTCAATGACTAAATCGCCGCCTAATAAGTGCACTAAGACTTTTCGTTCTGTAAATCCATTCAAAATACATGCTACAACCGTAGCACAAGTTCCGGTTCCACATGCCCATGTTTCAGCAGAACCACGTTCCCATACACGCATATAAGCTTCTGTAGGAGAAACCACTTTTACAAACTCAGTATTCGTTCTCTTTGGAAAACGCTCATGATTTTCAAAGAGGGGACCATACGTTTCTATTGGAAAATCCTTTACATCATCCACAAAAACAACTGCATGTGGGTTTCCCATTGATACACAAGTCATCTTCCATTCCTTATCTCCCACTACAATAGGCTCCATTAAAACCGGAGTTCCTTCTGCTACTACTGGAATCTTATCTGGCTCAAAGATTGGTTCTCCCATATCTACTCGAACTGTAGCAACCTTTCCATTCTCGACATTAAGTTCAAGCACCATGATACCTGCACCTGTTTCTACTTTTACTACTGTCTGAGCAGTTAAACCATGGTCATATACATATTTTCCCACACACCGCACACCATTTCCGCACATTTCTGCTTCGGAACCATCTGCATTGTAAATGTGCATCGTAAAATCAGCGACTTCCGATGGCCCAATGGTAATCAGTCCATCTGAACCGATTCCAAAATGATGATCGCTTACTTTAATTGCCATCTCTGCTGGATTATCCAAGGTTTCTTCAAATAGATTGACATAGATATATCCATTGCCACATCCATGTAATTTTGTAAATTTCATTAGAACATCCTCTCTGTTAACGCCTTCATAAGTGCAGGTATTAACTGTTTCTTTCTCGATACCACTCCATGTAAAACAAAAGCCTTTCCTTGTGGTGATACCTTAAAGGCTTCTCTTGCCACACTCTCTGCATTGTCACCATAATAAATCAAAGTAGTGGTCTCTTCCATAATATCTGTAAGCATTACATACAGCATCTGTACTTTTTTCTCACCACACATGGATACAAGTCTTTCCTGTACACGAACTCTTACTTTATCTAATTCGGGCTGCCCCATTGCACTTACTTGCGCAACACCAAATGCAATATTGCCCGAATAGAAAATTTTAAAATCCTGATTTAATATTTCATCTTCTGTCTTGCTATCGAAGTTGCTTCCAGCTTCAAACATATCATGAGCAAGTGTCTCTATATGCACGCCCGCAATAACAGCAAGTTCCTTTGCCGCCTGAACGTCTAAAGCTGTACAAGTTGGTGAACGGAACATCAAAGTATCCGACACAATTGCAGCACATAAAATTCCAGCTATCTGTTTGGAAACTTCAACACCTTTTTCTTGATAAATCTGATAAATAATCGTTGATGTACTACCCAATGGCTGATTACGGAAAAATACCGGTGCGATTGTTTCAAGCGAACCTAATCTATGATGATCGACAATCTCTAGGATTTCTGCCTCATCTACATTCTTAACCGCCTGTGATTTCTCGTTGTGATCCACTAATATTAACTGCTTTTTCTGTGTATCCAACAGGTTACGACGAGAGAACATACCAACATAATTCTGGTTTTCATCCAAAATAGGAAAATCTCGATGGCGAACCTTTACGGTTGCCTCTCTTACTTCATTGACATAATCATCTAATTCAAAAGAAACAATATTTTCTTTTGTCATAAAAAACTTAATTGGCATACTCTGGTTGATAAGACGCGCAACCGTAAAAGAATCATATGGCGAGCTAATAATTACTACTTCACTCTTCTTAGCCTTTTCAATAACTGCATCACTAATCTTCAGTCCATTGGTAATAATAATGCAACTACATCCACATTCAATAGAAACTAACTGAGCCGCCTCATTGTCACCTACAATTACTAAATCATCCTGTTCCAAGACAGTTCTTGTGATTTCTGCGGATCCTGTAGCCACTACTACCTTTCCACGTACAAAATAACCATGCTCATTACCTGTTACGATTTTTCCCTCAATCGTTTCCACCATGTTTTTATACTGTGTTCTGGCAGTAGAAAGAATTGCATTATCATATACATCCATATAAGACATTGCAATATCGCCAGTTACAATAACGCCTTCCAATTTATTTCTATCATTTACAACTGGAAGTGTAACAACATTTAAGTTTTTCATCATTTCCCATGCTTTTTTCATGGATAAATGGCTACTTACCCCTTCTGTTCTTTTGTAAGCAATGTCTTTAATCTGTGTTCCTACATCTGAAATAAGCTCTGGTGCCTTCATTCCAAAATGCGATAGTACATATTTTGTTTCCGCATTTACACTACCTGCTCTCGCAGGTACATAAAGCACCTCATTGTTGCCTTCTTTTTCTGCTAACTTGTTCTTTAATTCTGCATATGCGATTGCCGCACAAATAGAATCTGTATCTGGATGTTTGTGTCCTACGACCCATACATTTCTTTTTGTCATATTATAAAACTCTCCCTCTGAAAGCTCCCTTTACTTTCATAATCTGTTATAAATATTGTATCAAAAAAGGACTGCAACTAACAGTCCTTTTAGTTTACCCATTACATAAACATTTTAAATACGCCAAGTTCCATAAGAATTACCGCTGTTACACCTAACATATTGATAATAGCAAGTACGATAAGGGCAATAGTACATTTATGAACAGACTTAACTTTCTTTTCTACATCCACCTGTGCACTCTGAATAGAATCCACTTTTTCATCCATGCCTTTGAACAAATCAGAAATATTGCGGAAACATTTTACATTTTCAGTATGCACTTTTTCCGATAATTCACCCTTAATTGTTTCTAACTGGGCATTTACAGATGCAAGTGTTTCTTTCAATTCTTCCATCTGTTCAGCTGTAATCTTCTGACCATCTGAAACCTCTTTTTCAATGGATACACCAATTTCATCCATTTTAGCAGTTACTTTTTCAATTAAAGCATCAATCTGCTTAGAAACTTCTGCTGTAATACCATCTGCTTTACGCTGACGTTCATTTAAAATATATTCAAGCTCTTTTGCTTTTACTTCTCTTTCATCTACGATATGCTGAAGTTCCATTACTTTGCTTTCTTTTGAAAGAAGCAAGTTTTGAAGCTGCTGTGCTTTTTCACGGAATTCATCAATCTGGGTTAATAAGTAATCTTCTCTTTCCACTTCTTTGTTAGTCCTTTCACGTTTCATCGTACGGTCAATTGCTGTAACTTCTGGTGCAGATACGTCCACTTGTGACGCACTTGGTTCTGATACAACTGGTTCTACTACAACTGGCGCTTCTATGGTTGAGTTCTTTACCCAATCATTAGCAACCTGATTGGTAACAGGTTTTACCCTTACAGTTGTGCTTGATGCAGTTTTCGTAGTTGGTCTTGTTGTCGTAGTCGATTTTGTAGGACTACCTAAAAGACGTCTTGCAATTGTATCCAGCAATCCCGCCATAACGTTTCCTCCTTGGCATAAAACACTATAATATGCCATAATCTAATTTATTGTAACACCTTGTATCTTTATTTGCAAGAAAAAGAAGAAGTCTCTTTTGCAAATTCATTTGCACAGAGACTTCCTTTTCATTTTTATCTAATCCTAAATCTTATTTTAAAGGGTATTTAGCAGTCAATTCATCCACAATCACACGAGCCTTATCAATTGCGCTTTCACCTTCTTTGATAAGCATTGCAATTGCTTCTGCAATCTTGTCCATATCTTCTGTATTCATACCACGTGAAGTTACGGCTGGTGTACCAAGACGCAAACCACTGGTTACAAATGGAGATTTTGGATCATTTGGAATGGTATTCTTGTTACATGTA
Organism: Agathobacter sp.; assembly: GCA_017407605.1. Taxonomy (GTDB): domain Bacteria; phylum Bacillota; class Clostridia; order Lachnospirales; family Lachnospiraceae; genus Roseburia. Next base: position 3,910 of record JAFQWG010000164.1, read on the forward strand.
ATGTGTGCTGCATCAAGAAGTTTTTCCATTGCTTTTCCAGTTAATTCATATGGAGTTAAGTCCACAAGCATTAAGTGATTATCTGTTCCATCGGATACAATCTTGATATCTCTATCCATAAGTCCTTTGCAAAGAGCCTGTGCGTTATCAATTACACCCTGCTGGTATACCTTGAACGCTGGATCTAATGCTTCTTTAAAACATACTGCTTTTGCAGCAATTACATGCATAAGTGGGCCACCCTGAATCCCTGGGAATACCGCTTTATTAAAGTTGTATTTATCAGCAACTTCCTGGCTAGCCATAATCATACCACCACGTGGTCCGCGAAGTGTTTTATGGGTTGTAGTTGTAACTACATCAGCATAAGGAATTGGACTTGGATGAAGGCCTGCGGCTACAAGACCAGCGATATGTGCGATATCTACCATAAGAAGCGCACCACATGCATCTGCGATTTCTCGGAACTTTTTGAAATCAATTGTTCTAGCATATGCAGAAGCTCCAGCGATAATCATCTTAGGTTTGCATTCCATAGCAATTTTCATTACTTCATCATAATCGATAAAGCCTTCGTCGTTTACACCATAAGGTACAATATTGAAGTATGATCCTGAGAAGTTTGCTGGTGAACCATGTGATAAATGTCCGCCGTGATCTAAGTTCATACCCATAACAGTATCACCAGGCTGAAGCATAGCAAACTGCACTGCCATATTAGCCTGTGCACCAGAGTGTGGCTGTACGTTTACGTATTCGCAGCCAAATAATTCTTTTGCACGTTCTCTTGCCAACTCTTCTACTACGTCTACACAGTCACATCCGCCGTAATATCTCTTACCAGGATAACCTTCGGCATATTTGTTTGTCATAACACTTCCCATTGCTGCCATAACCGCTTTGCTTGTCCAGTTTTCTGAAGCAATAAGTTCAATATGACTATTCTGTCTATCTAATTCGTTGTCAATGGCATTTGCCACTTCCATATCTACTGCTCTTAACTCTTCCATGCTGTACATAAATAATACTCCTTCCATTTGTACCTTACAGTATTCTAAAAAACAAAAATATAAGGCTATTATATAGGAGATTTTAGTGTTCGGCAATTATAAAACAGAAGTTTTACTATCACAATTATTTATAGTATTTATAACCAACCAGAAAAAAGGTCGTCGCATATTGCGACGACCTTTTCATCTAAGATTTAATCAATCTTACACTTCTTCACCTGCATATAATGTAACAAGTTTCTTTAAGTGTTCATAACGATCTTTAGCGTTTGCTTCAGACTGTGCGAATAATTCAGCTGCTCTTTCTGGGTTGAACTTAGCAAGTGATGCATAACGGTTTTCACCCTTAAGGAATTCCTGATAATCGCCTGTAGGTTCTTTGCTATCAAGGATAAATGCGTTCTTTCCAGCAGCTTTAAGTTCTGGATTGAAACGGAAGTTATGCCAGTAGCCTGATTCTACAGCAAGTTTTTCTTCTGTCTGAGCTTTGCTCATACCTTTACGGATACCATGGTTGATACATGGAGCGTAAGCGATGATTAATGATGGGCCTGGATAAGCTTCAGCTTCTGCTAATGCTTTTACAGTCTGGTTCATGTCAGCACCCATAGAGAT
>JAFQWG010000028.1 GCA_017407605.1 Agathobacter sp.
AGCACCACTTAGTTGGTTAAAAGATTATGTAGATATCGATATCACTCCACAGGAATTAGAAGACAAATTGTTCTCTTGTGGTTTTGAAGTAGAAGAATTATATGAAGTAGGAAAAGATATTAGCAAAGTAGTAGTAGGTCATGTATTAGAATGTGAACCTATTCCAGATACACATTTACATGTATGTCAGGTAGACTGTGGCCAACATGGTACTTTCCAGATTTGCTGTGGCGCAGATAACGTTCATGCTGGTGGCAAATTCCCAGCTGCTTTAGTTGGCGCAACAGTATATGCAACAGCAAAAGATCATAAGACAGTAGAAGGCGTTATGACAATCGGCAAAGGTAAATTACGTGGCGTAGAATCACATGGTATGCTTTGTTCTGGTGTAGAACTTGGGGTAAATGAAAATATGTATCCAGGTGCTGATTACAACGGACTTTTAGTTTTACCAGATGATGCACCAGTAGGCGCAGATGTAAAACCAATTTTAGGTTTAGATGACTGGATTTTTGATATTGCAATTACAGCAAACCGTCCAGACTGCCAGAGTATTGTAGGTATTGCGAGAGAAGTAGCTGCTGTACTTGAAAAACCATTTAAAGCACCAGCTTTAGACTATACAGAAGATGATGTAACAATCGACAACTTCAAAGTAACTGTAGATTGTCCAGAACTTTGCCATAGATATAGTGCACACTATGTACATGATGTAAAAATCGAGCAGTCACCACTTTGGATGAGAAGAAGACTTAATCTTGTAGGTATCGGTGCAATTTCAAATGTTGTAGATATCACAAACTATATCTTAAAAGAGCTTGGCCAGCCAATGCATGCATTTGATTACACAACACTTGAAGGGGATGCAATCAACGTTCGTCGTGCAACAGAAGGCGAAAAGATCGTTACATTAGACGAAGATGAACTCACACTTACCACAGAAAACATGCTTATTTGTGACGGTGTAAAACCAGTTGCATTAGCAGGTGTTATGGGTGGTCTTAACTCAGAAATCAAAGATACAACTACAACTGTATTATTCGAATCAGCAAAATTTGCACGTGACAACATCCGTCGTACATCTAGAGCTGTTGGTAAATCTTCTGATTCATCTGCTCGTTATGCAAAAGGTGTAGATGAATATGCAACTGTAATGGCTATGAAACGTGCTCTTCATTTAATTGAAGAATTAAACTGTGGTAAAGTAGGTAAATTACATGTAGATGTAAACACAGGTAACAGTGTAGAACCACGTGAATTATCTGTAAGCATTGCAAAAGTAAATGCTGTACTTGGTATCACTGTTCCAAACGAAGATATCATTCGTATTATGACAAACCTTTGTTTTGAACCAAAAGTAGATGGAGATACACTTACATTACAGATTCCTGCATATCGTGAAGATATGGAAACCTATCAGGATGTAGCAGAAGAAGTAATCCGTATGTATGGTTATGAACATATTACTCCAACTTTCCTTGCTTCTGCACAGGTTACAACTGGTGGCGAGACAGTAGAACAGAAGACAGAAATGAGACTCAAAAAAGCGCTTTGTGCAACTGGTGCTCATGAATGTATCCACTATTCATTCTTCTCTCCATCTGACTTAGATTTGCTTAAGTTGCCAGAAGATGCAATGGAACGTCATGCAATCCGTATCATGAATCCACTCAGCGAAGAAATCTCTATTATGAGAACAACGCTTGCTGCATCTATGATTCATGCTGTAGAACGTAACCAGAAGAGAGCAAACTTAGAAGGCAGACTTTTTGAAGTTGCGAAGAAGTTCATTCCAAAGGAACTTCCACTTGTGGAATATCCAGATGAAAGACAGACACTTTGTGTAGCTGTATTTGGTGAAAAAGAAAACTTCTTTACATTAAAAGGAATTGCAGAAACTGTTGCAAAGACTTTACATGTAGAATTTGAGTATACAAATACAACAAAGACGTTCTTACACCCATTCCAGACAGCAGCAATCAGCTGTAATGGTGAAGAAATCGGTTACCTTGGTAAACTTGCTTATGACATTATGGATGAATGTGATATGCGTGTACCAATGTACTTAATGGAAATTGATTTAGAAGTTCTTTCACAGTGGTATGGTAAAAAAGCAATGTTTATGCCTCTTCCAAAATTTGCAGAAGAGCAGCGTGACTTAGCAATCGTAGTTGATAAAAATGTATCTTGTGGTGAAATTGAAAAAGTTATGAAAGAAGCTTGTAAATATATCACAAGTATCAAACTTTTCGATATTTATGAAGGTGCACAGATCGGTGAAGATAAGAAGAGTATGGCATTTACAGTACTCTTTACTCCAAAGGATGAAGCATTCGGTCCGGAATCCGTAGATGCATTTGTAAAGAAAATTTTAAAACAGCTTGGTAAGAATTTAGGAGCTGAATTACGTAGTTAATAATACTTTATAGGACTGCCTCATGAGAATGGGGCAGTTCTACACATATGGAGATTATATGGAACAGTTATTAAAATCAGATTTTTATTTTGATTTACCAGAAGAATTAATTGCACAAGATCCACTTGAAGATCGTTCTAGTTCTAGATTATTAGTATTAGATAAAAATACTGGCGATGTAGAACATCATGTTTTTCGTGATATTTTGGAATATTTAAATGAGGGAGACTGTCTGGTAATCAATAACACGAAGGTTATTCCAGCGCGTCTTATGGGGGTTCGTGAAGGTACTGGCGCTTCCATTGAGGTGCTTCTTTTGAAACGACAAGAAAATGATGTATGGGAAACACTCGTTAAACCAGGTAAGAAAGCACGCCCAGGAAACCGCATTTTGTTTGGTTGCAAAAATAACGAAGATGGTACAGTGGATGAGAGCAGTGCAATTCTTGTTGGTGAAGTAGTGGATATTGTGGAAGAAGGTAATCGTTTGATAAAATTCCAATATGAAGGAATTTTTGAAGAGATTTTAGATAAGCTTGGACAGATGCCACTACCACCATATATTACACATCAGTTGCAGGATAAGAATCGTTATCAGACTGTGTATGCAAAACATGATGGTTCTGCGGCAGCTCCTACAGCAGGGCTTCATTTTACCCCAGAATTATTAGAAGCTGTAAAAGAAAAAGGGGTTGAGATTGCTGAAGTAACACTTCATGTAGGACTTGGAACATTTCGTCCAGTAAAAGAAGATAATCTTTTGAATCATCATATGCATTCTGAGTTTTATAATATAGAACAGTCAGAAGCAGATAAGATTAATAAGGCAAAACAAGCTGGAAAACGTGTTATTTCAGTAGGGACTACTAGTACACGTACTTTAGAGTCAGCGGCGGATGAGAATGGATATTTAAAAGAATGCAATGGCTGGACCGAAATTTTTATCTATCCAGGATATCAGTTTAAAGTAATTGATGCTTTGATTACGAACTTTCATTTACCAGAATCAACATTGGTTATGCTTGTATCTGCCTTAGCTGGACGAGAAAATGTACTTTCTGCTTATGCAAAGGCGGTAGAGGAAAAATATCGTTTCTTTAGTTTTGGAGATGCGATGTTTATAGCAGATGTTTCCAATAAGTAAAACTTGTAAAATTTTACAAAACATACTATGATGTAACTATCAAAGGATGTTAGAAAGTTGATTTCTAACTGGGGAAGGTGAATGTTATGGAAGAAAAGAGAAAAGACAGACGTCTTGATTTGGATGTTACACTTGAGTTAAGTCGTATTGATGATGCAGATGGTATTACTACGATTAAGTTGGTTCATGTAGATGTATTGGATTTGTCCAGAGGTGGAATTGGTTTTAAAACTAAACAAGAATTGAATGTTGGTAGTTTTTATGATACAAAGCTCCAGATTTGGACAAAAGATATTATTGAGGCAATTGTAAAAATTGTTCGTCGCAATAAAGATGAAGATGGATATTATCATTATGGTGCTACATTTGTAGGTATGATTGATAAAGATGCATTGAAGATTGATGTATATCGTATGTTTTATGAAAATGAAGAAAGTAAAAACAAATAGTTTTTTATTGGGTGGAAATGAGTATTAGTGATATATATGAAGTAAAAAGAATTGAAAAACCTCATGACATAGTTACAAGCGTTCCAGGATCAAAAAGCATTACAAACCGCGCTCTTTTGATTGCTGCTTTGGCAGAGGGGACAAGTGTGCTTCATGGGGTTCTTTTTAGTGATGATTCTCGTTATTTTATGCAGGCACTTGATGATTTAGGATTTCCTATTCATATAGATCTGGATAATGAAACTGTCACAATTGAAGGCTTTGGTGGAGAGATTCCAAGGGAAGAGGCTGAAATATATGTGGGCAGTGCCGGTACAGCAGCTCGGTTTCTTACAGCTTTGTTAGGTTTGTCAAAAGGACGATATCGTATAACGGCATCAGAGCAGATGAAAAAACGTCCAATGAAAGAACTTTTAGTTGCTTTAGAAGAGATGGGCTCTGAAATAATATACGAAGAAGAGGAATACTGTTTTCCATTTACAATTGGTAATTTTGAGTGTAAAAAAAGTAAAGTTACGATTGATGTGGAAAAGAGCAGTCAGTTCTTAAGCGCGCTTTTAATTAGTTCGGTATTGCTTCCACAGAATTTTATGATTAAGATGACGGGAAATCATGGTATGGCATATGTGAATATGACGATGCGTATGATGACTCAGTTTGGTGTTGGTGTAGAGCGTACAATTACGGGGGCTTATCGTAGAAAGCATGATAATACTTATGAAGCACGAGAATACGTGATAGAACCAGATGTATCAGCTGCTTGTTATTTTTATGCACTTAGTCCATTACTACGTGTAAAAGTACAGGTAAAAAATGTGCGTATGGATTGTCTTCAGGGAGATGTCAAATTCTTAAAAGTATTAGTTCGAATGGGATGTAAAGTAGAAAATGATGAAGACGGTGTTGTTATGTTTCCGCCAAAAGATAAGTTTTTAGGTGGCTCATTTGATTTATCAAGTTTTTCAGATCAGACACTTACACTTGCGGCAATTGCACCATTTGCGTCGTCTAAAGTATGTATTATGAATGTGGGACATATTCGTTATCAAGAATGTGATCGTATTCAGGCAATTGTGAAAAATCTTTCTAAAATGGGAGTAGCAGCAATTGAGCAGAAAGATAATGTTTTTATCTTACCTGGTAAGCCACAAGGCTGTGTAGTAGAGACTTTTGAAGATCATAGAGTAGCTATGGCGTTTTCATTAGTGGGAACCGTGGTAGATGGAATCCAGATAGAGAATCCATCTTGTACCAAAAAGACATTTGAGAATTATTTTGAAGTATTAGAAGAAAGTGTATATTAAAAAAGACGCTTGGAAAAGCGTCTTTTTTATTTTATCTTCTATGTAGGATATAATTCTTTTCAATGAGTAATTCTGCGGCAAGTTCTACAGATTCTTCATCGTAGAATTCAATATGTAAAACACCTTCTTCAAACTCTCGGTTATGTACAATTCCAATATTCTTAATAGAAATCCCTTTAAATGCAAGAATGCTTGCGATAATAGCGATTCCACCTGCTTCATCAGCGAGGTCTAAGAAGAGTTCGTGTACTTTATTGTATGACTTTGTGTTTCGTACAGTAAGAGAGTCGCGGTAGTCCTTTGCACTCTGAAATTTATCTAATAAAGCCTGTGAAGAAGATTTCTGAATATCTTCACGCAGTTCACTTAAAGAAGCAATATACTTATCCATTAAATCAATAAGTGGCGCCTGATTTGTCATGCAGATGCTTTCCCACATAACAGGAGAAGAGGAGGCAATACGAGTAATATCTTTAAAACCACCTGCTGCGATGGTTTTCATGGTTTCATTTTCATCATCGATGTCTTTTACCAGATTTACTAAAGTGTAGGCAATCATATGTGGTAAATGGCTGATGGAAGCTGTTGCATAGTCATGTGCTTCATAATCCAGTATTAATGGAATGGAACCAAGTTCTTTTATAAGAGCATAAAAATCATCTACCTGCTGAGAAGTTGTTTCTTTTGTAGGTGTGATGATATAATACGCATTTTCCAAAAGGTATTCATTAGCATTAGAAATTCCAGTTTTTTCTGAACCTGTCATTGGGTGGCCGCCAATGAATTGATTTTCCAATCCAAGTTCGATTACAATTTTATGTATCTGTGTTTTTGTGCTTCCAACGTCTGTGATGAGAGTGTTAGAAGATACAATGTTTTTTAATTCTTTTAGATATTCTAGATTTTTTTCCACAGGTGCACATAAGAATATAATGTCACAATCAGAAAAATCAGTTAGAGATGGCATTTCATAATTTGAAATAAGCTCCATTGCGTGTGCATCTAAAATAGTTTCAATTCGATGTGCAAGCGCAATTATTTCACAATCAGGATGGTTTATTTTGATTTTTTTTGCAATAGAACCGCCAATAAGGCCGAGTCCAACAAATCCTATTTTGTTTAAGTTCATAAAAAAACTCCGTTACTTATATTTTTAAGTGATTTATAACCTAAATACTGTAGAATTATACTACATTTTCCAGACAACTCCAAGTATTTCATGAATAATTCAAAAAAATTATGTGCGAAATGCATAAAAGTGTTGTAAATTTGCTAAAAGATTAGTACAATATATCCATACTATTTTTTGTGGGAGGTTTTTTGAAATGAATGTTTACACAACAGACAAAATTAGAAACGTGGTTCTTTTAGGACACGCCGGAAGTGGTAAAACTTCATTAGTAGAAGCTATGGCTTATCTAGCTGGTTTGACAAACAGAATGGGGACTGTTGCAGATGGAAATACAATCAGCGATTATGATAAAGAAGAACTCAAACGTAACATTTCAATCCATACTTCATTAATTCCAATTCCTTGGGGTGATGTTAAAGTTAACATCCTTGATACACCAGGTTCTTTTGATTTTGTCGGAGAAGTTGAAGAAGCTGTTTCTGTTGCTGATGCAGCTATCATTGTAGTATCTGGTAAATCTGGTATCCAGACAGGTACAAAACGCGCTTGGGAAATGTGCGAAAAATACAAACTTCCAAGAATCATTTTCGTTACTGAAATGGATATCGATAATGCAAGTTATCGTCAGGTTGTAGAAGATTTGCAGGCATTATACGGCAAGAAGATTGCGCCTTTCCATTTACCAGTTCGTGAAAATGAACAGTTTGTTGGTTATGTTAACGTAGTTCAACAGACTGCAAAACGCTGGAATGATAAAGGTGGCGTAGATAAATTTGATGTTCCAGATTATTCAAAAGATAATCTTGAAATCTGTAGAGAAGCATTACTTGAATCGGTTGCAGAAACATCAGAAGAATTTATGGAACGTTACTTCGATGGAGATGAATTCTCAGAGGACGAAATTCGTCAGGCACTTCGCGTAAATGTAGGCGATGGTTCTATCGTTCCTGTACTTATGGGTTCTAATACTATGGCTCGTGGTATGTATACACTTATGGCGGATATCGTAAAATACTTACCAAGCCCAGATAAGAGAAAGGTTGCGGGTATTAATACTACAAACAACGAAGTATTTAATGCTGACTATGACTTTGCAAAAGCAAAATCAGCTTATGTATTCAAGACAATCGTTGACCCATATATCGGAAAATACTCTTTAATTAAAGTAAATTCAGGTGTATTAAAATCAGACGATGTGTTATACAACTATCACAGAGAATGTGAGGAAAAGACAGGTCACTTATATGTTCTTCGTGGAAACAAAGCAGAAGAAGTAGCAGAATTACATGCTGGTGATATCGGTGCTTTAGCAAAATTACAGAAGACTCTTACAACAGATACATTATCTGCAAAGAATAATCCAATTGCTTATATCCGTACACAGATGTCAAAACCTTATGTTTCTATGAGATATAAAGCAAAAAATAAAGGTGATGAAGATAAGATTTCTCAGGCTTTACAGAAAGTTTTGATGGAAGACTTAACACTTATGAATATTAATGATGCTGAAAATGGTCAGACATTATTATACGGTATGGGTGATCAGCACCTTGAAGTTGTTGTAAACACATTAGCAGAAAAATATAAAGTAGAAATCGAACTTTCTAGACCAAAGGTTGCTTTCCGTGAAACATTACGTAAAAAATCTGACGTAGAATATAAATACAAAAAACAGTCTGGTGGACATGGACAGTATGGCCACGTTAAGATGACATTTGAACCATCTGGTGAAGAAGAACCATTTGTATTCGAACAGTGCGTAGTTGGTGGTGCAGTTCCAAAGAACTACTTCCCAGCAGTTGAAAAAGGACTTGCAGAATCTGTTAAGAAGGGACCTTTAGCTGCATATCCAGTTATCGGTGTAAAAGCAGTATTATACGATGGATCTTACCATCCAGTAGACTCTTCAGAAATGGCATTTAAGGTTGCAGCTGCTCAGGCATTTAAGAAAGGCTTTATGGAAGCATCACCTGTATTATTAGAGCCAATTTCATCTCTTAAAGTAGTAGTTCCAGATGAATATACTGGTGACGTTCTGGGTGATTTAAATAAGAGACGTGGTCGTGTAATGGGTATGAATCCTGTAGGAAATGGAAATACAGAAATTGTTGCTGATATTCCAAACCTTGAGTTGTACGGATACAACACTCAGCTTCGTTCTATGACAAGTGGTAGTGGTACATTCTCTTATGAATTCGCAAGATATGAACAGGCTCCAGAAGAAGTTGCTAAGAAGCAGATTGAAGAAAGAGCTAGCAAACTTGAGGATGTTGAAGAATAAAAAGAATAGAACAAGAATAGGCCTGAGGAAAATCCTCAGGCCTTATTTTTATTGTCCAAGCATAGTCATAATGCGTTTGATTTTTGCTTGTTCTTCTGGTGGTAAATCTTTGCTTAAAATATCTGCAATCAGATGTATTTCTTGAGTTGTAAAGCAGATATTTTCTTTTTTTGCAATATTCATATTTGCAAGTAAAAATGGCATTGCATCCTTCATGTTTTTGGGCTTATCTTTAGAGGCAAATTGCATAATGAATTGTAATTTTGCAGGATCCATTCCTCGTAAAAGAGGATTGTTTAAAAGAAAATCTTCCAAGATTATAGCCCTCCTTTAATTGGTGAAAGAATCATAGTTTTCCATAACACACATGATATTTAGTAGAGTATCAACTGTTTCACGTTCTTTTGGAGTACAGAATCTTCGGAGCGTTTGAATCATTGCAGTTTTTCGATCTGGTTCGTTATTTACAGAACAGGCAGAAAGGACATTTGCATTATTCTGAAAGATTCTTAAAGTGTTTTGGAATTCTAAGGTTTGAATAAGAATTGCTAAGGGCATCTGAGATCTTACATTTGCAAAAGGAAGCATGGATTTTAACATTTGTAGATCCCGTGTTTGAATGAGACCATCATATTCGGTGGTGTATTGTTCTTGTTCCATTTTATCTCTCTTTTTTGTTTTATTTTATGCAGTGGCTTTCACCTTATGACAATATAGACATATAATAAATGGAAAATAAATAAAGGATAAAATTTATGGGAAGGCTTATTATTGATGGGAATAGTGTATTCGAAATAGATGAGAACTGTTTGAAACGTAGAAAAATACCGAAAAATTGTGATGTTGAAAAATATATAGGAAATAATAAAGAGAAAGAAAAAAATAAGAAAAATACAACAAAATATTAGGCGACGGAGTGCCGTCGCCTTTTTTGATATGTTATTTTGAATTAGCAAAAGCCATTTCCGCCACATCCGCCACCGCAGAAGAGGAGAAGAAGGATAATCCATAGACAACTATTGTCGCCGCCACAACCATTATTGTTAAAGAAACCAGAATTTCCGTTTCCACAACAGCAGCTTAAAAGGATAATAATCCAAATAATAGAACTACATCCATTTCCTAAACCATATCCTCCATCATTACATCCACAGTTTGTTGCTGTTAAATCACTCATAAGTGACCTCCTAAATATTTTAATTTACAGTATAGTTTATGTAAAAGGGAAAATATGGTTACAAAATATTGACTTTATTTTCGTAAATCGTTAAACTTTTAATAATAGTAAGAAAAGAGGTATTTGTAATTATGGAAAAAATTAAAATGATTACTCCACTTGTCGAAATGGATGGAGATGAAATGACAAGAATTCTTTGGAAGATGATTAAAGATGAACTCATTCTTCCATTTATTGATTTAAAATCAGAGTACTATGACCTTGGATTAGAAGAAAGAAATCGTACAAATGACCAGGTGACTTTTGATTCTGCTTATGCAACCAAAAAATATGGTGTAGCGGTAAAATGTGCAACTATTACACCTAACGCTGCTCGTATGACAGAATATGATTTAAAAGAGATGTGGAAGAGTCCAAACGGAACAATTCGTGCGATTTTAGATGGTACGGTATTCCGTGCGCCAATTCTTGTAAAAGGGATTGATCCAAATGTGAAATCATGGAAAAAACCAATTACAATTGCACGTCATGCTTATGGTGATGTATATAAGGCATCTGAAATGAAGATTCCTGGTGCTGGTAAAGTAGAACTTGTTTATACTGCAGAAGATGGTACAGAAACGAGAGAGTTAGTACATGACTTTACTGGCGCAGGTATTGTACAGGGACAGCATAATATTGAAGATTCCATCGAAAGCTTTGCACATAGCTGTTTCAAATATGCTTTAGATACAAAACAGGATCTTTGGTTTGCAACAAAGGATACGATTTCTAAAAAATATGACCATACATTTAAAGATATTTTCCAAGAAATCTTTGATGCAGAATATAAGAAAGCATTTGATGAAGCTGGTATTGAATATTTCTACACATTAATTGATGATGCGGTAGCGCGTGTAGTAAAATCGGAAGGTGGTTACATCTGGGCTTGTAAAAACTATGATGGCGATGTAATGAGTGATATGATTTCATCAGCATTTGGTTCACTTGC
>JAFQWG010000165.1 GCA_017407605.1 Agathobacter sp.
ATATTCCATCATCACATTAGATAATTCTCTATCTTCTTCTGTAAATGGTCTCCAGCATTTATCCAAACTTCCATATGTATACCATAAATCACTGGAATGCCAAGCACCTAGATCATCTCCTGGCAATTGACGACAGAAATAATACGAATATGTATCCGCATGTCCTTTTTGTTTTTTTGCAAGCAATCGCATCATGACATAGAAAATAAGAGGCATCGTATCTTCTGAGGTCATTCCACAGATGATATTTATGTCACATGGCTGATTCTTTGAAGCACCTGTAAAATTCTCATCATACACAAAATTGGCGTATGCCAACTGGTTTTCTGATGCAACATCCATATAAGCATCAAAGAGCTGTTCTGCAGGCATTGTCTTCAATTCTTCCACATTCTGACAGCCTGTTTTCTCATATACTTTTGACCACAGCTCATATAGTTCTTCTCGATTTTCTTTTCCTTTTATTACCGTAGAAAAACCTGCCGAACTTTGAATAATTGCATTTTTAAAATAACCTTTGTTCAATGGACTTTTAATCTGTGTTTCACAACTAGCTGCTCCTGCTGATTGTCCAATCAAGGTCATATTATCTGGATTACCACCAAAACTTGAAATATTATGACGGATAAAATCAAATGCAGTATGTTGATCATAGTAAATGAAATTACCACATCTACAATCTGCTTGTTCTAGTTCTTTTATCGCCATCAAACCAAATATATTTACTCGGTAATTTAAAGTAACGACAATAATTCCTCTTTTCGCAAATTCCGTACCATCAAATTCCTTTTCGTTGGTGTGGCCCTTCATATTTCCACCACCATAAATGACAACCAATACAGGGCAATCTTTTGCATCCTCAGGAGCCCAAATATTTAAGAATAGACAATCTTCCGAATAATCTGCTTTTACACCTTTTAAAAACTCCACTTCATAATGTGCGTTTTCATTTCTATATTTTTCATAAGTACGCATCTGAATTGGTGCTGCACCATACTCCAATGCTTCATATACGCCATCCCAATGCTTTACTTCCTCTGCATACTCAAAACGGGATGCATTTGCATAACGTATTCCTAGGAATCGATTTACACCATCTACACTTACACCTTTTATACTTCCACAAGGTGTATCTAAATATATTTCTTTCATTATTTTCTTCCTCTATTTTGAGAGACGCTTTTCACATTCTTCTTTTGTAATCTCGCCATTATTACAAGCAATCATCTCTTTTACATCTTTATCACGTAATGTATAGAATTTTAAAAGAATTGGTATTGCAACAATACTTCCGATTGCAGAGAAAATTGTATAGGTAAACCATACACCACTTTTACCTTCTGGCGTAACATTTGTAGCAGAGAATCCCATTGCAGCAATGATAAATGCTGTTAAAGAAGAAATAACTGCTGAATTAAGTTTTGATACAAATGTCTGTAAACAGAACGATGTTCCTGCATTTCTCTGACCTGTTGTATACTGACCATATTCGATACAGTCTGGAATAAACATAAAGATAAGCGCTGTAAATCCAGCATAACCAATCGCACGAATTGTTGTAATTAACAAGAACATAGCCATGCTTTCATATCCTACAAAATACTGTAAAACAGAAGGCACTGCAAAAATCACCATAAATACTACCAACATATTTACTTTGTCAAAGCGACGACAAAGCATTGGTAAAACAACTGACAATACGATAGATGGAACAGAAATCAAAAGCGCCAATAATGATGCAATTGTTTCATTTCCCATTACATATTCACAGAAAATAGGATTTAGTACCTGCACGGTATATGTAAGTAAGAATAAGAAACGAACACTTATAATTACGAATAAATTCTTATTCTGAAGTAATGCTGTAAATAAATCTTTGAATGATGCTTCTTCCTCTTTTTCCCCATCAAATCTTTCTTTTGCCAAAAACGCAACTGGAAGCATACATACAAAGCCAATTACACTGACAACAATTGCGGTAACTGACCATCCTAAGTTAGCTCCATTCTGTCCATACAACAATGGAATTATTACTGCCGCTAACAATCCGCCAATCGCACCAGTAACACCACGTAAGGAAAGGATTGTTGTTCTTTCGTCCATATTGTTTGTCATAGATGTACTAAGTGCATAAATTGGTGTATCACTGATTGTATAACTTGTATCCCATAAAATATACCCAATTACAATCCAAATACATTTACCAGTTACACTCATAGTCTCTGGCACTGAGAATAAAAAGATTGTTGCTATAGGCATGAGAATTGCAGATAAC
>JAFQWG010000029.1 GCA_017407605.1 Agathobacter sp.
AAAAAAGTAATTGACAAATTTTTTTGCTAGGTGTATTATCCAACACGTAAAGGCAAAGACGTCTTTGAGATAAAGTTCTCAGAGACGTTTTTTACATTTAAAACATAAAAATGCAATTTGATTCAGAAGGCAAGGGCGTCTTTTTTGGTGCAGGTATCAGTACCATGAAAGGCAACCTTGCCTTTTGCTTTTTCAAATTGGAAGGAGTGAAATTATGAAAAATGTATCAGATTATTTTGGATGTAAAGTTTTTGATGACAGAGTAATGAAAGCAAATTTGTCCGCAAAGGTTTATCAATCTTTGAGAAAAACCATTGACGAAGGCGCAAAGCTTGATATTGGTGTGGCAAATGCTGTGGCAGCAGCAATGAAAGATTGGGCTGTTGCGAACGGTGCAACACACTATACACATTGGTTTCAGCCGCTTACCGGTGTAACCGCAGAGAAACATGACAGTTTCATTTCCCCTTCTCCTGATGGTGGTGTGATTATGGAATTCTCCGGAAAAGAATTGATCAAGGGTGAGCCGGATGCGTCTTCTTTCCCTTCCGGAGGACTCCGAGCCACCTTTGAAGCAAGAGGATATACAGCATGGGATCCTACTTCTTACGCATTCATTAAGGGTAAAACATTATGTATTCCTACCGCTTTTTGTTCATATGGAGGAGAAGCGCTGGATAAAAAAACTCCGTTGCTTCGTTCTATGGAGGCACTGAATAAGCAGGCTCTTCGAATTCTTCACTTATTTGGAAATGATGATGTAAAATGTGTTCGAACTTCCGTAGGACCGGAACAGGAATATTTTCTTATCACTCAGGAAATGTATGAACAGAGAAAAGATCTCAGATTTACGGGGCGTACTCTTTTTGGTGCGAAGCCGCCAAAGGGACAGGAAATGGACGATCACTACTTCGGTGTGATCAAACCACGAGTTGCCGCTTATATGGAAGAACTGAATGAGGAATTGTGGAAGTTAGGCATTCTGGCAAAAACAGAACATAACGAGGTAGCTCCGGCGCAGCATGAGCTTGCACCTATCTATACAACAACAAATATTGCAACCGATCATAATCAGTTAACCATGGAAATTATGCAGAAAGTAGCTGCAAAGCATGGTCTGGTATGTCTACTTCACGAAAAACCATTTGCCGGAGTGAATGGCAGCGGAAAGCATAATAACTGGTCACTGGCAACAGATAAAGGTGTGAATCTTTTATCCCCTGGAGAAACACCTTATGAGAATGCACAGTTTTTATTGTTCTTATGTGCAGTGATCAAAGCGGTGGATGATTATCAGGATCTTCTTCGTCTTTCCGTTGCCACTGCTGGAAATGATCACCGCCTGGGTGCCAATGAAGCACCTCCGGCTGTTGTTTCTATCTTCCTTGGCGATGAACTGAATGGAGTATTGGAAGCGATTGAGACAGATACACCATATGCAGGAGCAGAAAAGACACAGATGAAGCTTGGTGTAGATGTGCTTCCTAAATTTAATCGTGATACCACAGATCGTAACCGTACATCACCTTTTGCATTTACCGGAAATAAATTTGAATTCCGTATGCTAGGTTCCTCTAACAGCATTGCATGTGCCAATATTATGCTGAACAGTGCAGTAGCAGAGAGTTTGAAAATTTATGCAGACAGATTGGAAAAAGCGGAAAACTTTGAGGAAAAGCTGCACGAAATGATTCAGAAGACCATCAAGGATCATAAGCATATCATTTTCAACGGTAATGGTTATGATGATACATGGATTCAGGAAGCGACAGAAAAGAGAGGACTTCTTAATTATCGTACGACACCGGATTGTATGCCGCATCTTCTTGACAAAAAGAATGTACAGATGCTGACAGCTCATAAGGTATTCTCTGAGGCAGAGTTGAAATCCAGATGTGAAATTATGCTGGAGAATTATTGTAAAACTGTCCTGATTGAAGCAAATACGATGATTGACATGGCAAAGACCGAGATTGCTCCGGCAGTAAGTGCCTATGCATTGGAACTTGCAAATACGGCTGCAGCGAAAAAGGCAGTGGATGCATCCATTTCCTGTAATTATGAAGCTGGTTTGGTAAGGAAGCTGGCAAGACTGGAAGATCAGATTGCGGTGAAAGTGGATGATTTGGAAGAAGCAGTCATGCAGTTACAGGATGCCGGAAGTATTGAAGCTGAGTCTTATAAGATTCGTGATGTAATCCTGGGTAAAATGGGCGAACTTAGAGTTGCCTGTGATGAGGCGGAAACAATGACGGCAAAGAAATACTGGCCATTCCCAACTTATGGTGATTTATTGTTTGGCGTGAAATAGAATAACTTGATTGGAGGAAAACAATATGGATGGAATTATGAAAGAACTTGTTCATGAAGTGGTATCTACAGAAGTATTCGCTGTATGGTTCCTGATTGGTGCTGCACTGGTATTTTGGATGCAGGCAGGATTTGCGATGGTAGAAGCAGGATTTACCAGAGCAAAAAATACAGGAAACATTATCATGAAGAACCTGATGGATTTTTGTATTGGTACAGTTGTATTTATTTTGATAGGTTTTGGCTTATTGATGGGAGAGGATCTGTTTGGATTTATAGGAAGACCTGGATTTGATCTGTTTACCTCATATGCAGAATTTGATTTTTCAAGCTTTGTATTTAACCTTGTATTTTGTGCGACGACAGCAACGATTGTATCCGGAGCAATGGCAGAACGAACAAAATTCCTTTCTTACTGCATTTATTCTGGTGTGATCTCAGCATTGATTTATCCGATTGAAGCACACTGGATCTGGGGAGGCGGCTGGCTGGCGCAGATTGGTTTTCACGACTTTGCAGGATCCTGTGCAATTCATATGGTTGGTGGAATCTCTGCATTGATTGGTGCAAAGCTTCTTGGACCTCGTATTGGAAAATTTAACAAGGATAAAACAGGAAGGATTGTAAAAGTAAATGCGTTTCCGGGGCATAGCATTGCACTTGGTGCATTAGGTGTATTTATTCTTTGGCTTGGCTGGTATGGATTCAATGGTGCAGCAGCAACATCAGTTGCACAGCTTGGTTCTATTTTCCTTACAACAACGGTTGCACCTGCAGTTGCCACCGTTGTATGTATGATCTTTACATGGATTAAATATGGAAAACCGGATGTGTCTATGTGTCTGAATGCTTCTTTGGCAGGACTTGTGGCAATTACAGCACCATGTGATGTAACGGATGCGTTTGGTGCAATCGCAATCGGAGCTGTTGCAGGACTTTTGGTTGTATTTGGTGTATGGCTTTTGGATCATGTGCTTCACATCGATGATCCGGTTGGAGCCGTAGCTGTACATTGTATGAACGGTATTTGGGGTACATTGGCAGTTGGTTTATTTGCCACAGATGCAGCACCGGGTTATAGTATCATGAATGCGAGAGGAGAAACTCTGACAGGGTTATTCTATGGAGGCGGTTTTGAATTATTGAAACTGCAGATTACCGGATTTGCAGC
>JAFQWG010000166.1 GCA_017407605.1 Agathobacter sp.
AATCCAATTGGAGAACATGTTTTACTGGAAGCTGTAAAACGTTGTAAGTATTGGAATGACTGCGGACATCCTGATTATAAAGTGAATATTAACCTTTCGGTTATCCAGCTTTTACAGCCAGATTTTGTGGCAAAAGTAAAACAGATACTGGAAAAGACTCGTGTAAATCCAAAGAATGTGACTTTGGAGGTAACCGAAAGTCTTGCAATTAATGATATGGATCGCATGAAACGTGTCTTAAAGCAGTTGAAAGCATTAGGCGTACGCGTTGCACTCGATGACTTTGGTACAGGATATTCTTCTTTGAATCACATTCGCCAGATGCCTATTGATATAATCAAGATAGACCGCTGTTTTGTACAGGATTTAACAGAAGATGAATTCTCAGGCGCGTTTGTGAAGATGGTGGGCGAACTTGCCAAGACCATTGGTGTCGAAGTTTGCGTAGAAGGTGTAGAGCAGAGAAAACAGCTTGAAGCATTGAAAGATATGAATGTAGAAATGATACAGGGCTATTATTATGGAAAGCCTATGCCAGTTACCGAATTTGAGAAAATGTATTTGTAAAAAACTTTAGAAAAAATAAAAAATATCTATTGACAACAGAATAATCATCTGATATTATTATCAAGTCGTCGCGAGAAATCGTGGCGAACATGCGGAAGTGCTGGAATTGGCAGACAGGCAAGACTAAGGATCTTGTGTTTGTATAGACGTGTGGGTTCAAGTCCCATCTTCCGCATTACTTAATAGAATGGGAAGCCTTATAAATCAAGGCTTCCTATTTTTTTGCTTGTAAACAAATTTGTGTTTCGGCATATGGAAAATAATTGTTTAAAAATACCCGAAATTCCTCGTAAAAATTTACAGCTTGTAATGAGTTTCGGCATATATAAAAAAATTATTTTTCTATACCGTTATATATGGTAAAAGTGACGGTATAGAGAGATAAAAATTCTCTATATGCCGAAACTGGATATTTTTTAGTAAAAAGAAGGTGATTTTTCGGTATATGGAGAGGTTTTTTCTGGATATGCCGAAAAGTGTTGTAATATATGAGTGGGACGCCTCGTAAGAAAGCTTACTTGGTGATGTAGCATTCATCACATCCCTCCCCTAATTTTTGAAACTGATATATATGTAAGAAGAGCGATTTATTAGTGGCAGAGACAATTTAGACTTTGCCATTTTTGTATTTGTGTTATAATAATGAGATAATATTAATTTTTAGAGGCGTAGACATGAAAGCAGCTTTAACAGAAGGTTCCATTGGAAAACAGTTAATTAAGTTCTTTTTACCAATTATGTTTGGAACTTTTTTTCAACAATTATATAATACCGTAGATGCGATTGTAGTAGGGCGTTTTGTGGGCAGTGATGCACTGGCGGCAGTAGGCGGTTCTGCGGGCATGATAGTAAATCTAATCGTAGGCTTTTTTGTGGGGCTTACCGCAGGGGCGTCAGTTATTGTGTCGCAGTTCTTTGGAAGTGGCGACAGACAGATGGTAAGCAAAAGCATGCATACCATTTATGCTTTTTCTATTATCGGAAGTTTTGTGATTTCGGTAGTGGGATATCTCTTTGCACCAGCCCTCTTGGGGATGATGAATACACCAACAGATATCTTTGAAGATTCGCTTCTTTATTTGAGAGTGTTTTTGGTGGGTATCGTATTTATGTTTGTGTATAATACGGGCTCGGCATTGCTTCGTGCAATCGGAGATTCGAGACGACCACTTAATTATCTGATTGTATGTTGTGTGATAAATATCGTACTTGATATTCTATTTGTAGCAGTATTTCATATGGGAGTGTTTGGAGCAGCACTGGCTACTTTGATTGCGCTTGCAATTAGTTCGGTATTGGTTACAAAAGCACTTGTTAATTCTAAAGAATTATGTGATTTTTCAATCCGTGAGATTCGAATCGACTGGAATACTTTGAAGACACAGATTTATATTGGATTTCCAGGCGGAATCCAAAGTTCTATGTATAGTTTGTCAAATATGATTTTGCAGGTTGCAGTAAATGGGATTGGTACAGATGCCGCAGCAGCCTGGACTACGCTGGCAAAAATGGACGCCATCTACTGGATGGTGGGAGGTTCATTGGGAACGGCCCTTACAACTATAGTTGGACAAAATTATGGTGCTGGCAAAATGGATCGCGTGAAAAAGAGTGTTAGTATTGGTATCAGAATGTATTATGCCTTTGCAATTGTAATTGTGATAGTTTTAATGGCATTTCAAAGACCATTGTTTTCTCTCTTTACAGACAATCAGGCTGTAATTGAAATTGCAGTTTCTTGTTTTAGCATTATGGCACTGTTTTATATACTGTTTTCATTTATCGAAATCTATTCCTGTGCACTTAGAGGAATGGGGGATGTAGTGATTCCTACGATTATGACAATGGTGGGAATTTGCGGTTTCAGAGTGTTGTGGTCGATATTTGTCGTGCCAATGAATCCTAGTATGGAACTGATTTCTTGGAGTTATCCTTATTCATGGGCATTAACTTCACTTTGCTTTATTATTTATTACCGATACAAAATAAAAAAACTTGAAATAAAGAGCTAATTGTGGTATTTTATTCAAGTCAAGCAGAAGTGGCGGAATGGCAGACGCGCTGGCTTCAGGTGCCAGTGGTAGCAATACCGTGTGGGTTCAAGTCCCATCTTCTGCATTTTTTTATTTATTGAAAGGAGATAAATAGAATGAGTACTTTAAGAAAGTTATTCCCACGTTCATTTGCTGTAAATTCATTATCAAGTCTGATTACAACGATTCTGGTGTATGTAATTTTAAATGCAGTGCTTGGATTTGTATTTGGTATTTTATCAAAGATTATGCTTGTAGGATTTGTGTTTAGTGTTTTAGGTGGATGTCTGGGTGTTTATTTTACTGCGGCAATTGTAGTTGCAATTTTAAGGTTTTTAAATGTTTTATACTAGAAGATAAGGCGGTTTTAAACCGCCTTTTTTATTTGTTATACGGCATATTGGTATAAATATCGAACTATACCTCAATATCTTGGTGTTTTCCATAAACTTCAAATTGACAGATTTCGACAGAATCAGTATGATATGGATATGAATAGTTTAAAAAAATTACTAACTAAGAAGAAAAAGTTCATAGTGTTTTTACTAGTGGCTTCTTTTCTAGTGAGTTTGCCTGCTGCGGCAGAGCGTGTATGGGCGACGAATAATAGTTCGTCTAGTACAAAGACCGAGGAAGAAAAACAAAAAGAACAAGAAGCTCAGAATAAGAAAGATGAAGCACAAGAGAAGTTAGATGATGTAAACGATGAAATCGATGCCATCGAAGCTGAAAAGAAAAAGGTGGAAAAAGAGCTCAAATACATCCGTTCTCAGTTGTCATCTTTGATGGAACAGCAGGAAAAATTGGCTGTGGAAATGGAAAATACACAGGCAGATATTGTACAGACGACCATGGATTTGGAAATTGCGAGGGCGAAGGCGCAGGAACAGTATGAAGCCATGAAAGTTCGTATTCAGTACATGTACGAAAACAGTACAAGTGACAGTATTTGGGAAGCCATTATTCAGTCTGATGGTATTACGGATATGCTGAATCGTGTAGAATACATATCTACTATTTATGAATCGGATAAAGAACTTACAGAGATGTATCAGGATACAGTTGTTCAGGTAGAGGAAAAAGAGCGTCAGCTGGTATTAAAGATGGACGAACTCTTGGTAAAACAGGAGACTTTCATTGGTCAGCAGATGGAAATCGAAGAGATGATTGCAAATCTGGAAGTAGTAAACGATGAGTTTGAAACACAACTTGCATCTGCAAAAGCACAAGCTGATTCCTTCCGAGAGACGATTAATGAGCAAAATCAGATTCTGGGCAATAATGTTACAACAGGTAACCATAATTATCCGGGTGGACAGAATGTATCTGGTGCAGAACTGGTAAGTTATGCAAGACAGTTCGTGGGTAATCCTTATGTATGGGGGGGCAATAGTCTGACAAAGGGCTGTGATTGTTCTGGATTTGTACATTTGGTGTACAAGAACTTTGGATATAAGACAGTTCGTTATTCCATGTCTTTTTTATACGAAGGTGTTCCTGTGTCGCGTGCCGATGTTCGCCCAGGTGATATCGTAGTGTATGCGATGAAAAAAGGGATAGGCCATGTAGCAATTTATGCCGGAAATGGCAAGATTGTAGAAGCACAGTCAAAGAATACTGGTATTACAGATAATCGTTCTATTGATTGTAGAGAAATTGTAGGGATTCGAAGAATTCTATCAAATTAAAAAGATTTTAGCACCGTATCAAAGGTTTTGATGCGGTGTTTTCTTTTTTTGACAAAAAAATAAAAAAAGAAAAAGGAAATTAGAAAAAAATACAGAATTATTATTATGTAGGCTATTCTTTAGAGGGAAGACTAAAGGAGAATTATATGACAATACGTGAACAAATTGAAGCAATGGAAAAGGAAACTTTAAGTCCATATGCGGCGTTAAGCGCGAATAGCAGGGGGCGAGATAGAGTAGAGGATGAATGTGATATTCGTCCAGTATTTCAGCGTGATCGAGACCGTATTTTACATAGTAAATCGTTTCGACGTTTGAAAAATAAGACACAGGTGTTTTTAACCCCAAAAGGAGATCATTACAGAACCAGATTGTCTCATACTTTAGAAGTGTCTCAGAATGCGAGAACCATTGCAAAGGCATTAAGGTTAAATGAAGACTTAGTAGAAGCGATTGCATTAGGTCATGACTTGGGACATACTCCTTTCGGACATGCAGGAGAGCGCCTTTTGAATAATGTCTACGAAGGTGGCTTCAAACATAACGAGCAAAGCGTACGTATTGTAGAAAAATTAGAAAAAGATGGGGAAGGACTTAATCTTACATGGGAAGTGCGTGATGGTATTTTAAATCATCAGACAGGTAGAATGCCGAATACTTTAGAGGGTAAGATTGTACGCCTTTCAGATAAAATTGCCTATGTGAATTCGGATTTTGATGATGCCATTCGTGCACAGATTTTGTGTGAGGATGATATTCCACTTGAAATTAGAAAAACCCTGGGCTTTGATACCAGAAGCCGCTTGGATTGTTTGATTCATGATATTATTACGCATAGCATGGGCCAGTCAGATATTATTATGTCTGACGAATGTACAGGAGCATTAAAAGAGCTTCGTAATTTTATGTTCAACAATCTGTATCTTAATCCAATTGCAAAACGTGAAGAGGTTAAGGCTGAGATTATGCTTGGCCAGTTATATAGTTATTACATGGAGCACATCGAACTTTTGCCTGAAAAATTCATCGAAATGTATGAACAGGGTGAAGACTTAGGACGAGTGATCTGTGATTTTATTTCAGGCATGACAGACCAGTATGCAATTACAAAATTTAGTGAGTTTTACTTACCAGAGGCATGGCAAGTTGACGGCTACTAATTATAATTTATATAAGGAGGGCGTATGCCATTCTATTCAGATGAGCTAATTGAAGAAGTGCGTTCACGGAATGACATTGTGGACGTTGTAGGCGGCTACGTGCGCCTTCAGAAAAAAGGAAATACATATTTTGGACTTTGTCCATTTCACAATGAAAAGACGGGATCTTTTTCGGTAAGTCCACATAAGCAGATGTACTACTGCTTCGGATGTGGTGCAGGTGGTAATGTATTTACTTTCTTAATGCAGTATGAGAACTTTACTTTTGGAGAAGCGATGCAGACTTTGGCTGATAAAGCAGGAGTTGATCTTCCAAAGCAAGAAATGTCAGCGGCGCAGAAAAAAGAAGCAGATAAGAGAGCGCGACTTTTAGAAATCAATAAAGAGGCTGCAAAATATTTTTATACATTGCTTCGTAATCCGAGAGGACAAAAAGCATATACTTATTTTAAAAATAGAGAATTATCCGATGAAACGATGCAGAAATTTGGTCTGGGATATTCGGATCAGTATAGTGATGACTTGTATCGTTATCTGCGGAGTAAAGGATATGAAGATGAGATTTTAAAAGAATCTGGTCTAATTACCTATGATGAGGTGCGAGGCGGACATGACAAGTTCTGGAACCGTGCAATGTTTCCTATTATGGATGTGCACAACCATGTGATTGGCTTTGGTGGTCGAGTTATGGGCGATGGGGAACCAAAGTATCTAAACTCTCCGGAGACTAAGATTTTTGACAAGAGTCGTAATCTTTATGGACTCAATATTGCACGTAGCACGAAAAAAGACCAGATACTGCTATGCGAGGGGTATATGGATGTTATTGCCTTGCATCAGGCAGGATTTGATAATGCGGTTGCGTCTCTTGGTACAGCATTTACCAGTGGACATGCCAATCTTTTGAAGCGATACACCAAAGAAGTTTACTTGACCTTTGATAGTGATGGTGCGGGTGTAAAAGCAGCACTTCGCGCGATTCCAATTTTAAAAGAGGTTGGAATTATTACCAAGATTATTAATATGCGGCCATACAAGGACCCAGATGAATTTATCAAGGCTTTGGGTGCGGAGGAATATCAAAAGCGAATTGATACGGCGGAGAATTCATTTATGTTTGAACTGCGTATTATGGAAGCAGATTATGATATGAATGATCCGGAATCTAAGACCGCATTTTATAATGAAATAGCAAAGAAGCTTCTTGCGTTTTCCGAGGAACTGGAAAGAAATAACTATATAGAAGCTGTAGCACAGAAATACAAAATCAGTTTTGATGATTTGCGAAAACTGGTAAATAACCTAGC
>JAFQWG010000167.1 GCA_017407605.1 Agathobacter sp.
GTACCATGAAGTGGTGTGTAAACAATCTTAATGTCTTTTGCCATCTCTTTGATAACTTCTGGATGAATAGATAAAGCACGAACTGCTTCAAAATATTTTTCATCAATTGTATCATCAAGTACTACATAAAGACCTTTATCGATAGCTTCCTGTTTGTCCATAGTCTTAACCATATCAAAAGAAGTTACTTTCTTAACTTCATCCATGATATTTGTATCATGAGGTGGTGTAACCTGTGCGCCATCTTCCCAGTATACTTTATATCCATTGTATTCTCTTGGATTATGGCTCGCTGTAATTACGATACCTGCAAGAGTATTAAGCTGACGAACTGCAAAAGAAAGCATTGGAACTGGACGAAGTTCTTTGAATACATATGTCTTAATTCCATTTGCTGCTAAACATAAAGCTGCTGCATCTTTAAATTCATCATGCATAAGACGAGAGTCGTGTGCGATAACAACACCACGTTCCTGTCCGCCCTGAGCTACAATATAATTTGCAAGCCCCTGAGTTGCCTGACGAACTGTATATACGTTCATTCTATTTGTACCAGCACCGATAACCCCACGAAGTCCTGCTGTACCAAATTCAAGTGTACGATAAAAGCGATCCTCGATCTCTTTTTCATCCCCTGCGATTGCTTTTAATTCTGCTTTGGTGTCTTCATCAAAATAAGCATCTGTACACCATTGTTCATAAATTGCTCTGTAATCCATAAAAATACATCCTCCTGTACATTATTTTCCATGTTATGTAATATTTTATCACAAGTCTTTAATTTTGACAAATGTGTTTTATACAGATACAATGTTTTTAAATATAATTCACATTGAATAAAATGTCAAACACAAAATAATCATCTTTATGTTAATCAAGAAAGCAGGCTTCATATGAAACTACCAGGATATTACTCTTCCGGACAATTTGCCAAAATGGCGCAGGTTTCGGTAAGAACCATTCGATTCTATGACAAACAAAATATTTTAAAACCATCTTACATCACACCTAGCGGAGCACGCTTTTATACCGACCAGGATTTTGTTAAACTCCAGCAGATTCTTCTATTAAAATACTTAGGCTTTTCTTTGGATGATATCAAGGGCATGACCATCGACGACATGGATTACCGCTTTCTTCGCAATTCCTTATCCATGCAAAAAAAGTTGGTCTCAGACCGTATTGAACAAATGCAGCTTGTGGAAAGTGCAATTGACAACACCGTCTCTGCCTTAGATAACAATCAGCAGATTGACTGGAGCCAGATGCTTCACCTGATTCACTTGACTAATATGGAAAAAAGTTTAAAGTCACAGTATCAAAATGCCAACAATATTTCTGCACGTATTCGTCTGCATAGGGACTACTCGACAAATAAACAAGGCTGGTTTCCATGGATCTATGCTTGTGGACTATCTAATATTATAGAAAATAAATCAAAAACTGAAAAACTAAACATTTTAGAACTCGGCTGTGGTGAAGGTTCTCTTTGGATGGAAAACATATCACAGCTTCCAGAAAACCTACATATCACACTCTCTGACATTTCAGAAGGAATGATTCGTGATGTACGTAGAAATCTAGGCAATGACTCTCGCTTTAGTTATGACACCTTCGACTGTCGCTCTATTCCTGCACAGTCTGGCACCTATGACATTGTCATCGCCAACCACCTTTTATTCTATTGCGAAGACCTCAATCAAGTTTGTCAGGAAATACGACGCGTATTAAAATCAGGTGGCATCCTTCTTTGCAGCACTTATGGCTCCAGACACATGCTCGAAATTACCGAATTAGTACAAAAGTTTGACAAACGAATTTACTTAGCAGCCGAAAACTTATATGACCGTTTTGGCTTAGATAATGGCATCGAAATATTAAGTCCTTATTTTTCGAATATTGAAAAATATTATTATGAAGACCAAATCGTAATTAATCAGGCTGAACCTTTAATTGAATACATCTTATCCTGTCACGGTAACCAGAACCAGTATCTGCTTGACCACTATCAGGACTTCCGTCAATTCGTAGAAAAACAAGTGGCAGATGAATACCGAATTACGAAAGATGCTGGTTTCTTTTTGTGTACGGTTTGATCTTGTCTAGTTTTGTCGAAATACCGGACATTCCTGTCAAGTGAATAAAATGGGGCTTGATTTCTTTTTTTAAAGTGTTATACTCCTAACTTGTCGCGACAAATACAAAACAAACGAGGAGTAGTAACCAACAAATGGAAGAAAAGAAAGATTACACAGTAGAAGAATTATTGGCTCAGATTGAAATTATGAAAAAGACAATTAAGGTACAGCACGAAACCATAAATCGCCTTATGGACACCTATGTCTTAAAAGAGAAAACATTCAGAGTCCCTAAGAATTTCAGAAAATAAAACAACACATACTAAACACAGAATGAGAAACGGATCAAAAAAACGTCAGTGCACAAGCACTGACGCTTTTTATTTCTTCTTACTTTCATTAAAATGCAAATGTATCTGCAAGACCAACCCATTTCTGGTCCTTATCACTTAAATTAAGTGGTGTACCATCTTCTAGCTGGTAGCCATCTGCAGAAGCAGTTCCCTTATACTCACCTACAAGCTGTGGCCATTTGATACCGATTGCTGGATCATTCCAAGCCAAACCGCCTTCATCTCCTGGATGATAGAAATCTGTACATTTGTAACAGAATTCTGCGATGTCTGTAAGCACTAAAAATCCATGTGCAAATCCCTGTGGAATATAAAACTGTTTGTGGTTTTCTGCAGATAATTCTACTCCAAACCATTTTCCATAGGTTTCACTGTTCTTACGCAAATCTACCGCTACGTCAAACACAGTTCCTTTTACCACACGTACTAATTTTCCCTGTGGAAACTCTTTCTGAAAATGAAGTCCACGAAGAACCCCTTTTACAGAAGAAGACTGATTATCCTGTAGAAACTCCATAGTAAGTCCAGCTTCTTCCATATCTCTTTTACTATAAGTTTCCATGAAGTAACCTCTTGCATCTCCATGTACAGCAGGTTCAATAACACAGAGTCCCTCAATTCCACCTACATTTTTTTCTACTTTAATCTGTCCCATATTGATTTCTCCTGAAACATTTATCTAATTAAAATTCTATCTCTTTTAAATAACGTGCCAATGCATCCTGCCA
>JAFQWG010000168.1 GCA_017407605.1 Agathobacter sp.
CGAAATGCGTTGGAAAATATGGTGATTCCTGTCTACGATAAAGACGACACATTATGATTTTTATATAAAGAATGCCGCAGGCTCATCGCTCTGCGGCATTCATATCTACATTTTTCAATTACCTTTTTTTATCTACTAAGCTCACAACGCTCTTGACATGAGCCTCCTTCGCATGTGGATTAATGACAACACGGCAATCCTATGCCGATGGCAAAGGTTGCCACGACAAAAAGTCTACCACCCCTCATTTCCCATTAGTTCACTTGCTAATCTTTCTTTATCGAATACTTCTCTCTAAACGCTTCATAATCTGCTTTGGCAATTTTATATTGCTCTCCTGCCTGCTCCTCATTCATGGAATACTCAGACTCCTGTGTCTCACCTTGCAATGCATCAGAAATAATCCGTCTTAAATACTCTTTCTGGTCATAATTCGCCATAACTAGCGAATCCCTCACATACATCGGATTGTTCCGCAGCAGTGCCACTTGAAAATCTACACCTTTTCCCTTTAAATAATGCCACAGAAATGTAATGCAAGTTCTGGTATTTCCTTCTCTGAAAGGATGAATGCTCCATAATTCCAATAAGAAATCAGAAACCACCTCTCCCTTCTTCGCAGTCTTCGCCCAATCAAAATCTGCATATTCTTGCAATAATTTCTTTAAGAGCTTCTCAATCTCATGATAATCTGCATACTCTGCAGAACCACCGGACAAAACACGCTCACTCTTGTACAAATTCTCTTTTCGGAATGTTCCTGCCCATTCATAAATATCCCCAAATAAATACTTGTGGATGGATACCATGTGCTCTACATCATAAGTATAGGCAATCCTTGTCGGCTTCACATCCAAGCCTAACAGTTTTGCAAATACTTTCTGTATTTCAAACTTTTCCAAAAGTTCCTTTTCGCGAATGTTATATTTATTAATAAGAACATCACTTTCCGGATAACAATTCTTTCCACCACTCATATATTACGCTCCCAAATACTCAAATCTATCAATTCTAACTTCCATCTCTTCCAACGTTATTTTTCCAAAAATATAGGAGTCCAACACCTCTAAAAACAATTCATCGGGACCATTTGTAGCACTTAACATAATAGCCATAGCATTTTCCACACTCTTTCTTCTCGCATCACATGCTTCCACATAACTTTGGCTGATAAGCATCCCTTTATACTGTAAAATCGTTCTCATCATATTGATAACGTATGCCGGAGGATTTCTTCTTTCCTGTTCCCAATCTTTCAACGTAGAAACGGGAACATCAAACATTTTGGCAAATTTACTCTGACTTAATCCTGTTTGTAAACGCAATTCTCTTACTTCCATGATATTACCTCCACTTAATTCTCTATATATAGTATACGGCATTGCCTACCATTATGCAAGATTTATCCTATAACTACTATTTCTAAAAATGCACAAAGTATTACTTTTTTCAAATACTTTGTGCATTTTTCAAAATACCAATCACAAAAGCGGCGGTGAACTATTAAAAACCTCTTCTCACCGCCACTTTCGAAACTTTAAAATTTTTATACTTTTGAAAAACCCATGCACCCGCCACCCGGCAAGCACATGGGTCTCTACACCATTTCAATATGATATTTGACGTCTCCGTCCCCAAATTAGCTACAATCTACTACACCATTTACTACACCATTTTGATGTGAAATTACACCAATTTGCGATAAATTACAATACATCTGACTTTTTTGCAAAAGTCCGCAATCCCTTGAAAACACTGGATTCTTCAGCATTTCAGGAAGTCTGGAAATCAAGCAAGCATAAATTCAATAAATTCCTGCTTGTATGCTTCCATAATTGACCTCCGTAAGTCTAGTATCTCAATTTAATATATTATTTTATTCAAACTTCGCAATAACTTCTTCATTTGCTTTCATTGCGTCTTTTTCCATCTGAACTCTCTGAGCTAAGAGCTTTTCTTTGATTTCTGGATGGCTTACACCTATAATCTGTAATGCAAGCCAAGCTGCATTCTTTCCACCATTGATTGCAACTGTTGCAACTGGGATTCCTGGTGGCATCTGTACGATAGAATAAAGTGCATCTGTTCCATCTAAAACGGAACCTGAAAGTGGCACACCAATAACTGGAAGTACGGTCTGGGAAGCAACTACACCTGGAAGGGCTGCTGCCATACCTGCGCCTGCAATTATGACTTCTGTTCCATTGTTGTTTGTTTCTTCAATGAATGCTGAGAGGCCTGCATGTGCACGATGTGCAGAAAGGCATCTAACATCTACTTTTACTCCATGATCTTTTAAAATCTGTACTGCTGGTTCTAACTTAGGAATATCGCTTGTAGAACCCATAACGATAGCAACTCTCATGTATTTTATCTCCTTTTCTTCTAGGATATTTTTCTGTCTGAAAGAATTATAACCTCCGAAAAAGCTTGTGTCTACTACTATTTTTCTGCTCCACAAGTCTCTACAAACAGATCAAATAATCTTTGCTGTTTTTCATTTCTTTTACTCATATGTTCTGGGTGCCACTGTACACCGAGACAGTATGGATAGTCCGTCATCTCAACTGCTTCCACAAAACCATCTTCGCTCGTAGCAACTGCCTTTAACCCACTTCCCAGCTTGTCAATTGCCTGATGATGAATACTGTTTACAAATACCGCATCTGTTTCCATACAGAATCCTAATCTGGAGTCCGTTTCTACCTGCACATAATGTATCCCTTTATTTTTGGATAAAAAATCCGAATGTTTACATGTCTGCACATCTTTTATATCCTGATGCAATGTGCCTCCACAAAACACATTTAAAAGCTGCACGCCCCTGCAAATGCAAAAGACTGGCTTTTTTATCTCAAAAAATGCCTTCAACATCTTTACTTCTGCATTATCTCGAAGTGTATTTGGCTTTCCACATTTTTCTGTAGGTTCTTGTCCATATAACCCAGGATTTACATCAGCTCCGCCTGGAAGCAACAAACCATCACATTCCAAAGCATTTTGGACAGCCTGTTCCAAGTCATCCAATTCTATCCAAACGACTTCTGCTCCAGCCCTTTTTAAACTGCTCTCATATTTACTTTTCATATATTGACGAAACAAGTCATTTCCCATCTGTGGGATTGCTATCTTTGGTGCCATTTCCATTACCTCCAAATATATCTAATTCATGCTAACAAATATTAAAAATTCCGTCAACGTTTGTTCATTGACGGAATTTTTATTTCTTGGTATTCTTATAAAATATTATAGTACGGAGGATGATTATGGAAACAAAGAAGAAAAAATTAGGCGTTGCAGAACTTGCCTGCTATGGAATTGGTAACTGCATTGGTTCAGGAATTTTTGTCTCTATGGGAGGCGGTATTGGTTATACTGGACGCTCAATTATACTCGCCCTCATCGCAGCAAATCTTGTTGTGCTTTTTGCCTATGCTTATAAAACACTGATGTCTGGTATGTTCGTATTGCCAGGCGGTGCCTATTCACAGGCCGCATTACTACAACCACCTTTGCTGGTTGGCGTGAGTGCTATCTCTACAATATTCTCCGGTCTTGCTTTTGCCATGTACGCAATTTCAATTGTTGAATATGCCGCAAATGTCTTTCCCGGAATTACCGAATATGGTCAGTTGATTGCATTTATTATCATCACTGCATTCTTTTTAACTACCTTGCTTGGCGGTAAGTTTATGGGCAAATTTAACCTAATTATGGTTGGTGTATTGATTCTCTCTCTTATCATTTATGTAATCGTTGGTTTACCACAGGTAAACTACGTTTCCATCCTTCCATCGGAAGGATACTTTTCCGATGGTCCGATTGGTTTTGTTATGGCAATCGCTCTGATGGCGTTCGCGTGTCAGGGAGCTACAATGCCAGTTGCCATGACCAAGGATGCTGAGGATCCAAAACACAGCTTACCAAAAGCAATTTTGATTGCATCTGGTGTTGTTACCATTGTATATTGTCTCATCGCAATCGTTTCTGCCGGTATTTTGCCTATTGAAGAAGTTGCTGACAAAAACCTCGGGGTCGTAGCGAAGGCGATATTCCCATATCCTGTATTTGTTATTTTTATCCTTGGTGGCGCTTGTTTTGCAATCGCAACATCCCTCTATGGTGCAATTGCCAGCGTACAGCATCCGCTGATGGCAACCATTGAAGACGGCTGGCTGCCAGCCGTACTTGGAAAGAAAAACAAGCACGATTACCCATGGATTATGATGCTTGTCCTTTATCTTTTTGCCATCGTTCCAATCTGGATTGATATGGGATTAAATGAACTCATCTCTCTTATGATGATTCCTACCATGATACTCAATCTCATTAACAATGTGCTGATGTTTAAACTGGTAAAACAATATCCTGGCGCTTGGAAAAACGGATTTTTCCGTATGCCAAACTGGGCGTTCTATCTTACGATTGTGCTCGCAATTCTTAGTGACCTGCTTATCTGTGTAGCACTCCTTACTACACTAAAAGCCGGCGACCAGTATTTTATTCTAGGCATGGTTATAACACTTTTTGCATATAGCTACTATCGTTTAAAGACTGGAAAAGTGAACTTAAGTGATATCGAACGTATCCGAAAAGAAGCAGAAGAAGCAGCGACTGCCAGTGCAGAAAAATAATATCTTCTAATTACATACCAAAAGGGAATGTCTTATGCTTTCACATAAAACATTCCCTTTTATATTTATAACTGACTTCTATCGAATCTTAGATATGTCCATTTGCTTTTAACCAAGCAATTTCATCTTTGATTGTTTCTTTGTAAGGACGTGTCTTATATCCGATTTCTTTCTGTGCCTTAGAATAGTCAAATGAATTGTTCTTGTCTAAGTTATATACAGAGAAAGTTGTCATAAGTGGTTCTTTGCCTGTTTTCTTTGCCTGTTTTTCCATAATAGCTGCAAGTTTGTATGCAATGCTAAGTGGTAAGAATGTCTTGATTGGTTTACATCCTGATTCTTCACAAATTAATTTAACGAAATCACGGAAGGATACTTCTTCGTTTGCAAGGATATATGATTCACCTTTTTTACCATAGTCTGCAGCACCAATACAACCAGCTGCAAGGTCACGTACGTCACATAGGTTGAATGAGCCATCCATACCCATAGGCATAGCGCCTTTTAAGATTTCGATTACTGTACCCGTTGTTTCACCAATTGCTGGATCTTCTGGTCCAAGAATACCGGAAGGAAGTACGATACAAGCGTTTACTCCTTCGATATTTGCAGCGTCAAGAACTGCCTGGCTAGCGATAGCTTTTGAACGGCTGTAGCATCCTACTGTCTGGTCTTCGTCGTAGTAGATTACTTCGCGCATCTTGCGGCCTTTCTTTTCTTCTGGAATAGCACCTGTTGAAGAACAGTATACTAACTTTTTACATTCTGGATGTTTTTTCATTACATGAATAATGTTCTTTGTACCACCTACGTTTACGTTCATTACAAGTGGACTGTAGTCTGGTGTTACAGTTACTACTGATGCAATATGCATACATATGGTTTCTGTACCTGCTGGTACTGTAAAGAATCTTTCTACATCTTCGATGCTGCAAAGGTTACCTTCGCATACTTCTACACCTTCTGGGATATATTTGATTGCTGGGTCACCTGGTAAAGCAAATGCTCTAACCTTATCACCTCTTGCAATTAACTGTCTACAAACATGTCCCCCTAAAAATCCTGCTGCGCCTGTTACTAAATACAATGTGTTACTCATTTTTACATTCTCCCTTTCTTGATTAAAATATATATGTTTTATTTATTACCTGGTTTGTATCAGCACTGTGTCCCGCTGACATATGAGAATATAACAGTCGCTTTTTTCTAAAATGTTTTTGAGATGTTAAACTTTTGTTAAAACAAATAATTTTTAAAAAAAGACTTAGATTTCAATCTGAAACCTAAGTCCTTCTATCTGCTTACGCAATATTCTATTTTTCAATACTTTCTAACAGTTCCAACACCTGCTGCATATTCTTCTTGCCAAAATACACATGCTCATTATTTATCACCATACATGGAACACTCATCACATTGTATTTATTCTTAAGACTTTCAAAATGAAGGATATCGTACACCTCAGTCGTAATCTTATCTCCTACCGCTGCCATATGCTGTGTTGCAACCACTAAATCTGGACACATACTGCAGGATAAAGTCACCAGCATCTTAATATCAACCGGTTTGTCCAACCCTTGAATTCGCTTCTTTATACCTTCCTCTATCGCCTGCCCAGGTCCCGCTGCATTGTACATCCCCAATACAAAAGATGTAAACTCATGACCTCCTGGTACTCCATGGAAAGCTAGGCCTGTATAGTTATCCGCGCTACGATATAATTTCACGCAAGGAGCATACTCTTCGTTGTGACTTTCCACCACATCTACAGTTAACTTGTCTGTCATTGCAGCTAATGCTTCTACATAAGCTTGCAGCTCTTTCGATACAGAGCGATTATCCAGATACAGTTTTAATATTAACGAGTTCTCCATTCTGGAAAAAACAGTCTCTAACTGGGATTTCATTTCTGTTGTAAATATCTCCCCATTCGGTCCGGCATCTGAAGCATGTGCATCTTCACCAGCATTCGTTCCGTTCTTGCCAGCCTGCACTTTTCTATTTTTCTCTTCAAGTACCTTCTCACGAATCACAGGATCCTTGGTGCGTATTCCAGTTCTTTCCTGCACCTTCGCAACAAATTTTTCCAGTTCGGTCGCAGCCAGCGCACCATCGCTCGTAGCGGTTACCACCTGACGAAGAGGTTTTTCACAGATATCTCCTGCTGCATACAAACCATCCACACTCGTTTTCTGCGCATCATCTGTAATGATATATCCATGTTCATTTAATTCTGCAACACCTTTTACCAACTCTGTCTCTGGCGCATACCCTACAAATACAAACACACCAAAGTTTTCC
>JAFQWG010000030.1 GCA_017407605.1 Agathobacter sp.
CGTTTCTCTTCCTATGCATACTGTCGTTACCAACATTCCGCTCACTAAAGTCGCATAGATTCCTCGTGCTCTATGAGTCCCTGAGCCTGACTGTACCATATCTCCTAAAACCATATACTGTGTTGTATTGATACTTGTTCCTAAAGTATCTTCCATCATCATATCAGCCGTTTTCTTTCTATCGGACTGTACTTTTGTTTCAACCTGATTCAAATCATAAGTATCTACGCTTTGTGGAATTCCCACTGTAATCATTGGTATTTCCCTATCAATTGTGGTGATAATAGGTGCCCCTAATTTGGACGCCATTCGCTTACAGAATTCCCATCCTGTTTCATTGCACTGCACAATCATATTTCCAATGGATTTGTCCGTTACCTGCATATCAATAACTGCTACTCCATCCACTGCCTGTGTCATAATCTCTTCATATGTTTTTCCAGTGTTTTGATAACTTTTATTCTTTTTCTGGGTATCACAAAGGACACTGGTAGATGTCAATACCAGCTTCAGCAGTACATACTCATTCACTTTTTCTATTCCTGCATTTGAAATAACTCCGCAAAATAATACTTCCGGCTGTCCTTCTGCACTAGTAGTAATCTTTACCATGGTTTTCTCATCTGCACGATTCAGGTAGTCGCTTGCTGTGGCTTCATCTGTTTCAACGGTTATGGCAGCCATTCCATGTTCATTTGCGGAATGTTTGATTTCGAGCTCCAGTAAACGATTATACGAAACTCCTTCTATTGCTACATTAAGGTGTGTAATCGGTTCCATCTTCTCTATTCCTCACTTTCCTCTACCAGTAGTTCAATACTGCTAATCACTTCATTTGCAAGCGGTATCAGTCTCTTCTTATATTTGCTTGGGAATGTGATACTTCCCATTAAAATCTTTCCATCCATGCTGATATAATACTGCACATTATAAACTGTCATATCCACAGCTCTTGATACAAAAGACAACACACCTATATGGAATATCTCTCCATTTGCATTTTGTTTCTCTTCTACTCTTTTCTCAACAATCGTAACCTTTGGTCCCATAACATCAATCAGCTTTGCGGCCATTTCAACAAAGGATTTTATGCCTGCATCCGGAACCTGATGTGTTAACTGACTTAACAACATTTGAAAGTTGATGTCCTGCGCTCCGAAAATATGGCTTGGAGTATTTCCCATCGGATACAATAATTTCGCCACATCATCTGAAAATCGAAAAAAGCATTCCGGCATATAAATACTTACCTTTAATTCCGGTATGATACGTCTCTCAAAGTGTACTTCTTCACCAATGATGTGAACCACTTCATCATAAATGGATTCTTCGGCTTCCTTCTCTAGATTCTTTTTTGATTCTCTTCGCTTCTCTTCTTCTGTAATTGCTTTTTTCGCTTTTAATAGCTCTTCATCCATATATTTCATATACGTCACTATTCCTCTCTCTTTTCTCTTTCCTACTAATCGATCAAAATTCTTCTTTCAGCTCTTGGCATCGGTGTACCACTTCCCAAAGCTCCACCCCTTTGAATATTCCTGAGTGCTTCCTGTAAGCCTTGGTATATTTCCACATTCGTCATATCTGACTCTTTTTTTAAAAAACATCAGATAGTAGAACTTATTTGTATGATCTAAAATAGGCTGCGAACCATCCTTTTCCAGGTAATACTGCTCCGGCTCTCCACCATCACTTACCAGATTCAGAAAAGAACATATCTCACCGCTTTCATTCACA
>JAFQWG010000169.1 GCA_017407605.1 Agathobacter sp.
CCAGCTTTTTCGCTCGCTATTTCCTCTATGGTATCTCCCAAAACTGCCATATGATCAAAACCTATTTTGGTAATAACTGCCACCTCTGGCTCTCCCAAAGCATTGGTTGAATCATAGCGGCCACCAATTCCCGTCTCCATAACCATGACGTCGCAGTTTTGTTCTTTAAAATAAAGCACTGCCATTGCAAGACAATAGTCAAACATGGTCGGACTTACATGAAACTCTGTCGCAAGCAGCTGATTTCCCAAACGAGTTACATCCTCTTTTGAAATATATGTACCATTGATCCGAATACGTTCTTCAAAAGTAATTAAATGAGGCGACGTGAACATACCTACTTTTTTCCCAGTCTGCTCTAGTATTTTACATAAAAAAGCTGTTGTTGAGCCTTTTCCATTTGTACCGGCTACATGAACAAAGGGAATGCCACTTTGTGGATTCCCTAACTGTTCTAACATCTGTTTTGATACTTCGTATCCTGTCAGATTACCGAAGCGTCTTGTATTTTGTATGATATCGATTACTTCGTTGTAATTATATTTCATATGCATTACTAACTATATTTCCTTTATTATTTCATCATTGCATCCACGCATTCGATCACTTCATCTTGCTCAAATGGTTTCGTAACAAATTTCTGCGCGCCAAGTTTTAGTGCTTCAATAATTTTCTTCTGCTGTCCAGCCGCCGAAATCATTACAACTTTTGCACGCCTATCCAAACTCATAATTTCTTTTAGAGCTTCGATTCCATCCATATTTGGCATAGTAATATCAAGTGTTAGGATATCTGGCTTATACTGCATATAAGCAGCAATTGCTTCTTCTCCATCAGTGGCTTCTTCTACGACTGCATAACCCGCTTCTTCTAAGATATTTCTCAAAACTTTTCTAGACATCTTGGAATCATCTACAACTACCACTCTGCCCTTTGCCAGACCAATTGCAATGCTGCTTTCCATCTTTTCATAAGCAAATTTGTGCGGTATCTGTCCCATTTCGGCATCGGAATCAACCGCAATGATAAGCTCCAGTTCTCTATCTTCAATAAAAATCGGAAGAACATATACATCGCCAACCACATCCTGCTTTTCATATGCATAGACCGGTTCCATATCAAAGTCCATATCCTTCTCACTCTGTGCAGCCGCAAACAGACCACTCATGCAGTTGATAAATTCACAAGCTGCATCAAGCACATCTTCTTTTACTTCCTGATATTCTTCACCAGCAAAACCTGAAGTCACTCTTAAAAATGCCCTTGTATCCTCCTGTGCTGCTAATGCAATCTGAATATTGTGCTCTCCAACCGTTCTTTGTCCAGCAAGACAGGTATATTCCATCTCCTTCGTGCGCGTAATCTTGCCAATATAGAAATCTCTTGACACAAAACGATTGATATTACGCAAAACAAGACATACAAGTTCTGTCACATATGGTTTTGAAGAAACTGCAAAAATAGGTACAATTCTTTCAAAATCATCATGTTTTAACGCTTCTAAATCATCTTTGGTAAATCCATTGTCCTTTTGGAAAGCATCTAATTCTTCGTCCAACTGTGAAACTGGAATTTTACCCGATTCAAGCACCACTTCCAAAAACTGCATGTATGGATTTCCCTGCTTCTTTAACAAATCCTCTATCTGGTTTTCCGCCAAAAGCCCTTTCTCAACCGCAATATCACCAAAGCGTTTATCAAACTGCTTCTGCAGCTTATTGATATGCTCTGCCTGTTCCTCTGTAAGTAAACCTTCCGCAACTGCAATAGTACCAAGCTTTGCTCTTGTGCTTAATTGTTTTTGAATAAGTCCTTTATAATCCTCGTTTGTAATAATCCCTTTTTCTACCAGATATCTTCCAAACAACTGTCCAAACATAACTGCCTCCCATTATTTGTCACTTTTCTTATGCGCAACATTCTTTTTATTACAAAGAAAAGTATGCCGTTACAGCATCTTTTAAGGAATCCATATCACTTGCCGCCATAAGTTCTCTTGAAGAATGCATTGCAAGTAACGGAATCCCAATATCCATGGTACGAACTGGTGTCATAGTAGAAGAAATCGCCCCCAAAGTACTTCCTCCACGTACATCAGAACGGTTTACAAATCTCTGGTATGGTACTTCTTTACTCTCACAAATCTGACAGAAAATACCAATTGTCTCAGCATCTGTTGCATAAGATTGAGCAGCAGCCTGCTTGATACACAAACCTTTACCAAGCACTGGTTTGTTGGTAATATCCATCTTGCCAGGTTTATTTGGGTGAAGCCCGTGTGCCACGTCTGCAGATACCATCATTGCACCATAAAGTGCACGTTCTGCATCTTCGTCATTACCGCCAAGGCCTTTTACAATACGTTTTACCATATCGTGAAGTAAAATAGATGCAGCCCCCTGCTTTGTGCTAGAGCCTACTTCTTCGTGATCCGCAAGTTCAATTAGGTTAATACCATCTGCTCTTTCTCCATCGATAAGCGCTGATACAAGACCTGAACAAGAAGTTAAATTATCTAATCTAGGTGCAGAGATAAGAGTATCTTCCACACCGATATACATAGGTTCTTCCATAAGGAAAACACTAAGCTCAAAGTCTAAAATATCTTTTACTGGAACAGCAAGCTCTTTTGCCAAAAATTCCATGAAATATTTAGTATCTTTCTTTTCTTCTGAAAGCATATCAAGAACTGGCATTAAATCAATCTGGTTATTGATTTCGACACCCTTATTTATCTCTCGATTCATATGAATTGCCAAGTTTGGAATTGTCATAATAGGCTTTTCGCTACGATACAATACCATCTTTGGTTCAAATGGATTGTCGCTGCGAAGTGCTACTCGTCCTGCAACTCCAAGTGGTCTATCAAACCATGTATTTAAAATTGGGCCACCATACACTTCTAAATTTACCTGTGCATATCCGTTTGTCATAAAGTCTGGGTTTGGTTTAATTCTCATACAAGGATAATCGGTATGTGCTGCCGCCATACGAATCATATCTGTTGCTTTATACTCTTTCCCAACTGTAAATGCAAAAAGTGCTGCACCATGATGATTCACTACATATTTACCGCCACATGCAAGATTCCAAGCATCTTTATAATTTATTTTTTCAAACCCTGCTTCAACAAGGCGTCTTTCACATTCATCTACACACATAAATGGTGTTACACCTGCACGAAGTAAGTCAAATAATTTCTGCTGTTCTGTCATAATATTTTCCTTTCCATTCCGCTATATTCCGTCCACGTGAGACAATAAACTAATTATCCTTTAGTATAGCATAATGTTTACATTTCTGCTATATTAGACTAAGAGATATTTCTATCGTTTTATCACACTAGGAGGCCAAATGATAGCATTAGAATTAACTGATATAAAAGATTTTATGAATAAATTACTCCGCAGCGAAACTTTCGATCATTTTCACTTACAGGAAGCCGTTATTACCAGTGGTGCAACCTATACAATTAATGGTCAAATCACAAAAGGATTTTTCTCGGAAGAAGAGTTAACCGAACTTCACTTAGAAGGATGTCGCTTTATGCCATTTTCGATGTTAAAGACAAACTGTTTTGATTTAATCAAGGGAAAAAAGACACCTTCCGCCTTCCGCTTTGTCTTTCTTCTCTCTCCTGAAAATATGGAGAAGACATTAAACGCCGTCGGTAGTAGTTATAAACCATCTGATGTAACTGGTATGTACATCAATTTGAAATACCAAAACCAATTGCTATCTCTTACTACTGGTATCGCCTACAACATTTTTTCAACTGATAAAACATTAGAAAATGACTGGGACAAAATGGTAGTCAAGTTCTTAAAGCAGCATGAAATTGCATATGAAGAAATATAATAAAAAACTGCGTGAAAAATCACGCAGTTTTTCTATTTGAACATGGTTCAAACATTGATTTTATTGAAATTCCACCATACTCTTACGATACCATTTTGGCAATAAATTATTCTGGCATTTCGGATTATGCCTCTCCTTTATCTCAATATGAGCAAAGTATTCTTTCCATAATTCTTCAAATCTATCCTTGTATAGAGATGTATCTACATTCCACGCATCACCATACACAAAGAAACTCTGACAAAATGCAGGATGCACAAGTGCCAGTTTTTTCTTTTTGTCATAAATCACATAATGTTCATTCGGATACCTGTCTTCAAAATGTTCCAACACCTGTGGTAGCACATTACACTTTGGTTCAATTTCGCTGTATAAAAATTTTCCTATATCTGTAAATCGGATGACTCCACGGAATAAATGAGATTCATTATCCACTTTGCGGGCAAGTTCTGTCACTCGCATTACATAAGGATCAGCCAACACCTCCATCACTCTTGCCCCCATTGGAAATCCCTTTATCAAAAATCCCAGTACTGCATTTCCCCTATCCGTATCATAATGACACAAAGCACTCAAGACTCTTTTATATGCTAAGTAGCTGATTTTCTTTTGTATGCTTACTATCGTCTTTTGTGCCTTATCTAAATCCGTTTGAATCGTCTTTATCTGTGCAAACAAAAACAAATCCTGCACTTCTCCTATTGCAATCGTGATATCTCCATCTTTAAAAGCTGACATCTGATTTTTTTCTACAAAAG
Organism: Agathobacter sp.; assembly: GCA_017407605.1. Classification (GTDB taxonomy): domain Bacteria; phylum Bacillota; class Clostridia; order Lachnospirales; family Lachnospiraceae; genus Roseburia. The sequence continues at coordinate 4,617 of JAFQWG010000169.1, forward strand.
CATCGTATATTGCAGTTAAAATGCCTTCCACACTATCCTCACACTGCAAAATCAAAGAGGGACATTTGTTCATACTGAGTCACACCTCCATCTGGCAAAAATAATTGATTTGGCTTTTCACTATAGATAAGCTGCCTCGTAATATAGTCTTCTTCAATTGGAGTGTGATACATCATCTTTCCATTACAAGTAATGAAATAAAGAGCTCGTTTTAATACCACTCCCATTTTCTTTATATCATTAAAATCCAGCTTCGCATGACGTCGTGCGGTAACAATCCGTCTTGCACTCTTTGTTCCAATTCCAGGCACACGAAGCAAGGTGTAGTAATCAGCCTTATTTATCTCCACTGGAAACAACTCCAGATGCCGTACTGCCCAATCACATTTTGGATCTATTTTCTCATTGAAATTTGGTCTGTTCTCTGACAATAATTCATCTGCCTTAAACCCATAAAACCGAAGCAAGAAATCGGCCTGATACAAGCGATGCTCTCTTAAAAGAGGCGGTCCCTCCATAAGCCCAGGTAAGTTTGAATCATGATTCACATTTACAAACGCAGAATAGAATACTCTCTTTAATTCGAAGCGATTATAAAGAGCCTCCGAAACTGACATTATCTGATAGTCCGTCTCTCCTGTAGCACCAATTATCATCTGCGTACTCTGACCAGCAGGTACAAAATAACGCTCTGCATGTGCAAGTCCATATCCATGCCGCGGTTCCCTTACGAATCCACCACTTATAGCATTCTTTGCGTTACTACCATACAAAACACCATTTTCCAATCCCCATGCACGTTCTGCTATTTGTGAAGCACGTTCTCCTTTTAACACCATTCTCGCACTTTGGTAATCACACAATCTGTCATAACTTTCTCTAATTTCCGACATCTGGCTATAATAACCCTTTTCTTCTACTGCCATTCGATTTTTCATGCTTACTTCTCCATGGTTAAAGCGACTCTCTTTTATTCCATTTTGAATCTGACGCATTGGACCAAGGATATTCTGGCGTACTTTATTTGGTGCTAATGTCCGAAGCCCCTCCGCTGTGGGAAGTTCCAAATTTATACTCATACGATCTGCTAAATATCCCACCAATTCCACTAAATCTGCTGATGCACCTGGAATCCCCTTTACATGAATATAGCCATTAAAGTGATACTTTGTACGAAGCAAATATAAAGTCTCATACAAAAGTCCCATCGTATAATTTGGTGACTGTATGATTCCAGAACTTAAAAACAACCCTTCAATATAGTTCCTACGGTAAAACTCCATGGTAAGGATACATACTTCTTCTGGCGTAAAACTAACTCGTTTCACGTCATTCGAAGCACGATTGATACAATACTGACAATCATAAATACATTCATTCGTAAACAATATCTTGAGTAACGAAATACATCTGCCATCCCCTGCAAAGCTATGGCAAATCCCACAGCCTACAGCATTCCCCATATGTTTTTCATCACCTTTTCGTTCTACTCCACTTGAAGTACATGCAACATCATACTTAGCAGAATCAGCCAGCACTGTTAACTTTTCCATCAGACCATCCCAATTAGATAAATCATTCATCCTCTATCACATCCTCACCTATCAATTACCTGCGCATCAATCGAACATCTGTTTGTTTTTAGTATAGCACAACATCTCCTCGCGCACAAGAACATTTGTTCTGTTTTTATTTTCATATTTTATCAAATCACACATATATTTTCTTAAAACCTATGAAAGTGCATCTCACATGGCAAATCAAAAAATTGAAACGCTCCTGCGTGCAGCATTAGACGCCTCCCCTGAAGAACGGATAAAATCCACAGACCTAGAAACTGGATTTAATCCAGACACAGATATCTGGGAAGTCATTGTAAAATATGTTGGAGACCTTTCTTCTTTGAAGGAAAAATATCCGCAAATTGAAATTACTGAACTTCTAAATAACTATGGAATTTTAGAAATCCCAGAATCCCAAGTTGATGCAATTGCTTCGGAAGATATTATTACCTATATGGAAAAACCCAAACGATTATTCTTCGAAATCACACAAGGAAAACGCTCTTCCTGTATTACCACCGCACAAACCAGACTCCCCGGATTAACTGGTCGCGGCACACTCGTCGGACTTATCGATTCAGGCATTGATTACACACATCCTGACTTTCGGAACAACAACGGAACAACACGTGTCATATCACTCTGGGACCAAACTATTGCCACAAACACAATCTCTCCACCACAAAACAATACAAATGCAACAACCTTATCCGCTCCAGAGGGCTATTCCCTAGGCACTCTTTTCACCACAGAAATCATAAATGAAGCTCTAGATGCCACCAATCCACAAACGCGACTTTCTATCTGTCCAAGCCAAGACCTTTCCGGACATGGCACTCATGTCGCAGGTATAGCTGCTGGCAATGGTCGTGCATCCAATGGTATTTATCGCGGTGTAGCTTATGAAGCAGACTTACTTGTTGTTAAGCTCGGTACACCAAGGCCAAATGGTTTCCCAAGCACTTCTCTTCTCATGATGGGAATTGATTTTTGTGTAAGAGAAAGTCTACGCCGTAATCAGCCACTCGCCATAAACTTAAGTTTTGGTAACACCTACGGCTCACATAGCGGCACTTCCTTACTCGAAACATACATAAACTCTGTCAGCGAACTGGGGCGAATCTCTATTATCGTGGGAAGCGGAAACGAAGGGGCTTCCAGCGGACATACTGGGGGAATATTAGTCGAGGGACAAAACGTCACAATTGAATTTAGCATCAGCGATTTTGCCACCTCATTAAACATCCAGCTTTGGAAGAACTATTGGGATGAATTTAATATCACGCTTACACCACCTACTGGAGCAGGCATAGATATTCCAAACAACGCTGGTACATGGCGCTTTAACTTTGGCGAAACGGAAATCTACTCCTACAACGGTGAGCCCACTCCTTATACGCCATTTCAGGAAATCTACTTTGATTTTCTTCCAAGTAATACCTATCTGACTCCTGGCATATGGACCATTCGGCTAATCCCACAAACCATTCGTAGCGGTCTATGGGACATGTGGATGCCATCCTCTGCAATTCGAAACGAAGCAACAGGTTTTTTACTACCTACCCCAGACACCTCGCTCACTATTCCTTCCACCTCCTCTAGAGCCATTACTGTAGGAGCATATGACTCCAATCAAAACACATATGCACCATTTTCCGGCCGAGGCTTTACTTGGAACAACCAATTTGTTAAGCCTGACTTAGTCGCCCCTGGTGTAAATATCACCTCGTGTGCACCCGGCGGAGGGTATGAACAACGCTCCGGAACATCTATGGCAACTCCTTTTGTCACTGGCAGTGCTAGTTTACTTATGCAATGGGGTATTTTAGAAGGAAATGACTTATTCTTATATGGAGAAAAGCTAAGAGCCTATCTAATTGACGGAACGAAACCCCTCCCTGGATTTTTTGAATACCCAAATCCACAGATTGGATGGGGCGCACTTTGTCTTTATAATTCATTATTTTCCTAATGAAATTTGACAAGAAATGTGTTAGGATAGTCATATCTTTTTAAAAACTACTCTTAGAGAAAAAATAGACGGAGTACTTCGATGAAAAAATCCAAGAAACGAATATCAATATTGCTTATTATATTGCTGTTTTCAGTGGTAGTACTATTGGGTGTATGTATCTTCATCGGCATTCCAACACTTAATTTTTCTGGAAATGCTGGTATTGAAGAAACCACAGAATCGAAAACTGAACCAGAAATCATAATAGAAAAACCAAAAACTTATTTAGAACAATGCGAATTAGACTATGTAGAATTGCCTGTAAAACGCGAGCGAGAAGAAGCCGTTTCAAAAATCAAGGAACTCTCTCGTTATTTTCCAGCGCTTTATCATGTATACACCAACGAAGAGCAATATCCAATTGAAATCTTGCTATCTACTGCTGGCAATCCAGAAATGACCGACTTTGCCTATGGATATTTACATACAGACGGCTCTGTTACTGGTGGTTTTACAGAAGACGAACAACCCGAAGATTATCCTCTGTTTTTGCAATGGGATATCCGTTGGGGATATATGCCATATGGCGAACGTGGCGTTGTCGGAAGTTCCGGTTGTGGACCAGCCTGTTTATCAATGGCAGTCTTTTATCTAACTGGCAATCGCGAATGTACACCAGATGCAATTGCACAATACAGTCTTGATAGAGGTCACTATATCGACGGTGTGGGCACTGCCTGGGCACTTTTGGATAACTATCCTACGGAATATGGTCTTAAAGTTACACACCCATACATCAGTGAAGAAACCATGAAAGCCGATTTAGACAAAGGAAATGTCCTCATTTGTTCCGTTCGACCAGGGGATTTCACCTCGGAAGGACACTTTATCGTTATCTATGGATATGATGAAAACGGATTTAAAGTAAATGATCCCAAATGTGTATATCGTAGCCGCCAAGACTGGCCATATGAACAAATCAAAGATGACATCAAACGTATTTGGTCTGTTGGAAAATAACAAGACCCGCGCAATGGCGCGGGTCTTTTATTACATAAATAACTCATAAAATCTTTCTTCTGGCTCAGGTTTTCCAAAATAAAATCCCTGTACAGTATCACAACCTAATTCCTTTAACACAGAAACTTGTTCTGAAGTTTCTACCCCCTCAATTACTGTTTCCATTCCAAGATCTTGAAGCATGTTAATCATATGTTTTAAAATTGTCTGGTTCTTTGTATTTTCCACAATATCAATAATCATAGAACGATCAATTTTAACTGTATCAAACTCAAATTGTGTCAAAACAGCCATATTAGAATACTGTGTACCAAAATCATCCATTGAAATAGAAAATCCAATATTACGCAATGCCTTTGCAATATTGTTTACTTCGATATGATCCATATTACTAATAGTCTCTGTAATTTCAATACGAATCATTCCATCTGGTGCACCATATAATTCACACTGGGTCTCAATGTAAGCCAATAGATTTGGATATGTCAAAGTATTCTTTGAAAAATTTACCGAAATCGGCACAAGCTCCTTGCCTGCATCCCTTGCAGCCTTCTGGAACTGGAATGCATGACTAAGAATAAACATATCAATATAATGCACTAGATTATTTTCTTCCAAAAGTGGAATAAAAAATCCTGGAGAAATAAAGCCTTTTTCATCATCATACAAACGCACAAGCCCCTCTGCGCCAACTGTTTTTCCCGTATGCATACTTACTTTTGGTTGTAAAAACATGCGGAAATTGCCGTTTCTAACTTTCTCCAAAATATCTTTTTCGATTTTTTTTGCAAGTTTTCCAGCTGCATCGTTTTCTTTTTTTAAGAAATTTTTATGAATTTCCAAATATTCGTCTGCCACCTGCAAAAGTTCTGGATAATCATCAATCAAAACATCTGCCTTCCAAGCATAACCACGGCTAACTTCAAAATCGAGTTCTTCCATCAACTCTCTTGCATAATTCACCAGTTTTTCAAAGGTTGGTTTATCTATGTTATGACAAATAGCTACTATCTGATCATCATCATAACGGAATATACTATAACCATCAAAAACCTTTCGAAATAAATCAGCAAGCTCTATGATTCTCTCATTGCCCGCGTCATATCCCAGTTGTTTGTTGATATCCTTTAAACGATAAATATCCGCTGTAAAAACACCCATACCGCCTTGGAATAAAAAGCCATACTGATTCTGCCAAGTTGGCATAAAATCACGGCTCCATAAACGAGTCATGACATCGTGATTCGATGCATAATCATTGTTATCCGATAAAATTTTACGTGCTAAATCCGAAGTAAAAAACGCCCCAATATGCGACAGTACGCTATATTCATGAATATGATGTTTTGGATTAATTACCATCAAAACACCAATTAACATTGAGTATCTTGTCATTCCAATACCAATTGTATTATGCACAAATCCCTTTTCAAGCTCTTCCGCAATTTCTGGGTGTTCTAAAAGTTTCTTTTGAATATAACGAGAACGCATATATCCATCCTCATCAAGCAATACCTCACATCGCTCAAACGTACCTGCTTCTAATGCATCACGTAGCCCTTCTGCCACAGCCTGCCCTGCATTCTGATGATACTCAAATATTTCTTCGTATTTTTTATCCCCTTTGGTCACAATTGCACAACAATCTGCATCATAATACTCACAAAGCACCTTTAATATCTTGGTATAATCTGCCTCCGGTGTATTTGATTCTAATACCAGCGACCAGCATTTATTGAGCGCTTCCTGCATTTCTAAATCTTCTTCCATACACTGTTCTACATGCATAGAATCATTTAAGTTTGCAAACACAATTAAACGAGCTGGTTCACCCTTCCATGCCATATACTGGCTCTGAATATAAAATTTACCATCTGGAATGTATTTCTTAAATCCAGCAGCTTCCTCATCATCCAATAAATGTACATGGTTTGCATGAAGTTCACATATTCCACACTCTTCACAACGACCTTTAAACAATTCAAAGCAGTACATTGCACGTGCCTGCTCAAGGCTAATTCCCAGTGCTTTTCTTCCTGGCTCATTCATATATATGATTTTCTTTGTGCCCGGTTCCACAATTGCACAATAAGAAATTCTTTGATCTAAAGCGATTTCCTCTTCACTAAGAGAATATCCCTTCATGTCTTCATTAAATTGCTCTGCTTTTTTCTTATCTACTTCATCCGCAAAGACAAATTGATTTTTTCCATGCTCTTTTGCAAAATATACCGCTTCATCTGCTTCATAATACATTTGTGCAAAATCCATTTTACGTCCGTTACTTAAAGATACCCCTATCGAACAAGTAAATCCTACACCCTCTATCAACTGTCTTAGCGCTTCTTTTACACGTATGCATAGAGAAATCGCCACTTCTTTGTTATAAATACCATAAATACAAACAGAAAATTCATCACCGCCAAGTCTTCCAGCTGCACCTTGTCCTTTTGTAGCAGTTTCTAATACATTTCCTACATGTCGTATTACGCTATCACCTACATGATGTCCATAGGTATCATTAATCTGCTTGAAATTATCAATATCAACCATCATGAAGAACAGCCCCTCATCATATTTTGACATGATATCATTGCAGATTTTTTCATATGTTTTACGGTTATATACGCCAGAAAGAGAATCTCTCTCCGCTTCCATGCGCATCATATCCTGTGCCAGTTTTTGTGCATGAATACACACCAATCGAGCAGCAATATATTTCACTTTGCGGTTTTCATCTGCCACACTGGTCATAAATACGCGATACCATTCATCTCCACGCTCCTCCCAGTCAATACGGATATCAAATGCAAATGTAGACGGATTTTTTCTACATCTGTCTACTTCCCTGTAAAACAAATCTCTATCTTCATTTGAGATACTATTTAACACGAGATTATCCTGCGTTAAAAAATTCTCAACCTCAGCTCTAACATAGAAATGTCCGTTTCTTACTTCACTTAGCACAAGACAATCTGTTTCGCAGTCATATTCAATAAATTTTTCTTTGTTCTGTTCTGCCACTAACTTCAGAAGAGACATCTGCAATTCCCCTTTTTGCATCTTCTCTTTACTGACAAGTATTCCTTCTTTTGTCTCCGACATGTAAAAAATCCCCACTTTTCTTTCGTAAGTATCTTTATTCCTAATTAAAATACCTTCTTTACAACTTCTGGTAATTCTTCAAATGAATCAATCTTTTCTACATCTGCATCAATTGTACCAAAACCGTAAGCTGCATGAATAAAACCAATGCCAGCCGCTGTTGCAGAATCATAATCTCCCTGAATATCTCCTACATATACTGCATCCTCTTTGGCAACATTATTACGTTCACAGATTAATGCAATATTTTCTGCCTTTGGCTTATTATTATTTCCAAAACATTCAATGTCTTCTACCAAATCATGAAAATTATAATAATCCAAGAAAGCTTCAATATATCCAGCCTGACAGTTGCTTACTATAAAAAGACGATAGTCTTCTTTTAATTTTTCCATTGTAGAACGAATCTCTGGATAAAGCACGCCACCATGCTCTCTTAAATAATCATTTTCTACTTTACAAGCCAATTCCAAAAGTGCAGCTCTTTCTTCCCCTTCTACTTTGTTGAAAAGAATCTCTGCAATCTTGTCCATGGTTTTACCCATAACACTCTGCATATCAGCTTCATTAATTGGCTCTCTTTCATATCCAAACTGTTCCATAGCAATATTCCAAGAAATTGCTACATTATCTGCCGAATCCCAAAGTGTTCCATCCATATCAAAAATAATCGCTTTTTTCACGTTTGTAACCTCTCCCGTAAATTTTTAGATAGTTTGTATATATTTTAGCATATTGTGTCTACACTTTCCACATTTTTGTTGTATAATAGTAGAAAGGGAATTAAAAAGGGGGATGTTTTATGGAACTATTTGACACGCAATATATTTATTATATTGTACGAATTATTGTTGCTGGCATCTGTGGATGTCTCATCGGTTACGAAAGAAAAGTACGCTCTAAAGGAGCTGGAGTGCGTACCCACTGTGTGGTAGCCTGTGCCGCTGCACTTATGATGATTATCTCTAAATATGCATTTTATGATGTAGCGATAGAAGGTTTCATGATGGGAGCTGATGTACGACTTGACCCATCGCGTGTTGCTTCTACTATTGTAAGTGGTGTCGGTTTCTTGGGTGCTGGTACTATCTTCGTCCACAAAAATAAGATTTCTGGACTTAC
>JAFQWG010000170.1 GCA_017407605.1 Agathobacter sp.
GTAGTGGAAGGTGTTGGTGAACATGGGTGCGAATACATGACTGGTGGCAGAGTTGTGGTACTTGGACCTACTGATAAAAACTTTGCGGCAGGAATGAGTGGTGGAATTGCCTATGTGCTGGATGAAAATAATTGTTTCTATAAGAACTTAAATAAAGAACTTGTTTTAATGGAAAAGGTTGAGAGTAAGGCGGAACAGGAAGAATTAAAACGAATGATAGAAAATCATGTAAAAGCTACAAATTCAAAAAAAGGAAAAATCATTTTAGAGAATTTCAATGATTATCTTTTTAAATTTAAAAAAATTATTCCTTCAGATTATAAGGAAATTATGTTGGTATCGGAAAAATATGAAGAACAAGGATATAACAAAGAAGATGCACAGATTGAAGCTTTTTATACATGTGTAGTGGGCAAAAAATCATAGGAGGAATTCATAATGGCGAAAGCAAATGGTTTTTTAGAATATGAACGAAAAAATGGACCGGAAACTCCTGCTTGTGAAAGAATACACAATTTTAAGGAGTTTCATGGAATTCTGCATTTGGAAGAACAAAGAAAACAAGCTGCACGTTGTATGGATTGTGGTATTCCATTTTGTCAGGCTGGTGTACAGATATCTGGAATGGTTTCCGGATGTCCTCTTCATAATCTAGTTCCTGAAATAAATGATTTGGTATATCAGGGAAATATGAAAGCAGCTTATGATAGACTTTCTCAAACACATTGTTTTCCAGAATTTACATCTAGAGTTTGTCCAGCGTTATGTGAAGCTGCCTGCACATGCGGGTTACATACGGAAGCAGTAGCCATAAAAGCAAATGAAAGAGCAGTGATTGAGTATGCCTTCAAACATGGATTGGTAACTTCGGAAAAACCCAAAAACAGGACAGGAAAGAAGGTTGCAATTGTAGGAAGTGGACCAGCAGGTCTTGCGGCAGCCGTTCAGTTAAATCAGAGAGGACATAGTGTAACAGTTTATGAAAGAAGCGATAGGGTTGGAGGTCTGTTGCGCTATGGTATTCCGAATATGAAGTTGGATAAGTCTGTAATTGACCGACGTGTAAAATTGATGGAAGAAGCTGGAATAACATTTATATGTAATATGAATGTTGGTATTGATATTTCAAGTGAAGAGTTAAGAAGTCAATATGACAGAGTAATTCTTGCCTGTGGTGCATCAAATCCAAGAGATATCCAGATTCCGGGAAGAGAAGCAAATGGAATTTATTTTGCGGTTGATTTTTTGAAATTTGTAACAAAACAGTTATTGGATAGTGATTTTGAAGATATTCCTTATGATTTAGTAAAAAATAAAAACGTTGTAGTAATTGGTGGTGGAGATACTGGGAATGACTGTGTAGCTACAGTAATACGCCTTGGAGCAAAAAGTGTCACTCAGTTAGAAATGATGCCAAAGCCTTCCAAAGAGCGTCAGGAGAGTAATCCATGGCCGGAATGGCCACGAGTATCCAAGACTGATTATGGTCAGGAAGAAGCTATTCATGTTTTTGGAGAAGATCCAAGAAGATATGAAACTACGGTAACAGAGTTCTTTATGAATGAAGCTGGTGATGTATGTGGTGCAAAACTTACAGATGGGGAAACGATTTCTACAGACTTAGTTTTAATTGCTGCTGGTTTTTTAGGTAGCGAGGCTTACATTGTGGAAAATATGGGTGTAGAATGTGATGATAGAACAAATGTAAAAACATTACCCGGTTCTTATGAAACAAATGTAAAAGGTGTATTTACTGCGGGAGATATGCATAGAGGCCAGTCCTTAGTAGTTTGGGCAATTGCCGAAGGAAGAAATGCAGCGAGACAGGTAGATGAATCTCTTATGGGATACACCAATCTTTAAAAAAGGAGAGCTTTGATTATGACAAAAAATGAAATTATGGAATTAATCGAACAAGAAGATGTAGAATTTATCCGCTTACAGTTTACGGATATGTTTGGAAATTTAAAGAATATTTCTATTACATCCAATCAGTTTGAGAGGGTATTAGAGAACAAATATGTCTTTGATGGAGCTGCACTTTATGATGGTTTTTTGGAATGTGAAGAAGATATGTATCTGTATCCGGATTTA
>JAFQWG010000031.1 GCA_017407605.1 Agathobacter sp.
CACACCAGTAGTTTTCTGTACCTGTACATAATCCCTGGTTAGCTTCGTCGCCTACACCAACATAGATAGGAATCATTGTAAGGTCATCATCTGTTAAACCACCTTCGATAAGTCCGTTGTATTCCCAAGAACCATTCTGGTAGAATACAGCTTTTCCACCAAGGAAATCTGCTTTAGAGTCATCGCCTGTTTTAGCTGATAATTCTGCTGGAGCACATGTGCTGTTGTTGATGTAAAGATCCCACATAGCTCTGTAGTTATCAAGGTATGTACCTTTGATAGCGTCTGTTGTGCCAATACCATCTGCCTGATATTCAAAATAGATTGGTAAGTTAGCTAAGTGTGTTTTGAATCTCCAGTCAGAAGATCCATCCATACCTGCAGAAGAGAATGCTGCGAATCCAAGTTCGTCCTGACGAGCTGTAATGTCTTCAGCAACTTTCTTTAAATCTGCAAAAGATTTGATATCTTCTACAGAGTATCCAGCTTTAGCAAGTAATGTTTTGTTTGTAATGATACCATAAGATTCAATAACATAAGCGATACCATAAACTGTGTTGCCTTCTTTTAATGCGAATGCATCACTTGTTAACTGACCATAGATGTCAGAACCAGCAAGATCATAGCAGTAATCTTTCCAGTTAGCAAGACCTACAGGTCCGTTAACCTGGAATAATGTAGGAGCTTCTGATTTGCCCATTTCAGACATAAGTGTTGTTTCATATTCACCAGATGCTGCTGTAACTACTGTTACTTCTACACCTGTAGCTTCTGTGTAAGCTTTTGCAAGATTCTGCCAAGCTTCATCCTGTTCTGGTTTGAAGTTTAAGTAATAAACTTTACCAGTTGCATCATCGCCACTAGTTTCGTTTCCACCGCCACAGCCAACAAGTGCTGTAACTGCCATAACAGAAACTAATAAAAGAGATAATAATTTCTTTTTCATGTTTTTCCCTCCTGAAAAATATAAAATGTTTTTAACGTACCGAAATGTCATTACCGGTAACGTTTTCATAAGTTATTTTTAACACATATTTTTCTTTAAAACAATCCCCTTTTTCACAATTTGCACATATCAACAAAAAACCTATGAACTTTTTGTTAACATTCTACAACAAATCGTTCACAGGTTTTTATACTTTAATTTCTTAAAGTGCAGAGAATCTCAAAGTAACTTTGAACAAATCTCCATCTATATCTAATTTCATATTTCCGTTCATAAGCTCTGTCAAGCTCTGTGCAATGGAAAGTCCTAGCCCACTGCCTTCTGTGTTACGAGAACTATCACCTCTTACAAAACGCTCCATCAATTCATCACTTGGGATATTCAGCGCTGCTTTTGAGATATTTTTAAATGTAATTGTTGCAGTCTGCCCTTCCTGTGTCAGCGAAACATAAACACGGGTATGTGGTTGTGCATACTTGCACGTATTATTCATAAGATTATCCAAAACACGCCACATATGTCTTCCGTCTGCCTTAATTTTCACAGGATTTTCTGGTTTGTCTACAATCAATTCCAATTCATTTGCTGCTAGCTTATCCTCAAACTCACCGATAACCTGAGTCAATAGCACTTCAATATCACATTCTTCAAATTGTACCGGCAAATTTCCTGTAGAAGCTTTAGACGCTTCCATCAAGTCTTCGATTAACTTTTTCAGACGTGCAGATTGTCGGTCTAATACATCAACATATTCGCATACGGTCTCATCGGTAATATCCTCTTTTTTTAGTAAATCAACATAGTTAATGATAGAAGTAAGTGGTGTCTTGATATCATGAGATACGTTGGTAATAAGCTCTGTCTTAAAACGCTCACTCTTTAACTGTTTATCTACTGCAAGTGCGATGCTATCACTAACACTGTTAAGATTTTCTCCGTGTTTTTTGAATTCCCATTTTAACCTTGAAGTATCAATTGGCTGTGATAAATCGCCATCTGCAATGCGTTTGCTGCCGTTTTGCAATTCCTTCATCTGAAGCAGAACAAATAACACCAGTGGAATCTCGATTATTTTTCCAAGGAAGAACCAAACCACCTGTGCATCTTCGTTATACATAGTGCTCACTAGAATAATGAATTCCACAAAAGAAATCGCAAGTAAGAATAGTACACCTTTCCAGAACAATGGAATATTATCCTCTACCAGCTTCTTCACTTTCGCAAATGGTGCATAAATATAATAAAATTCGCTGTATCTCCAGAAACACTTGCACTTAATTCTTGCAATCATATTTGCCAGCCATAGGAACCCTACAAATAGCGCTACTAACGCAAGAATCATTGTTAGTGAAAGGTTTACATGAAATGGAATCCGGAAATTACCATAATACCAATCTTCTAACATTACCAAACATAATGCCAGCGCACCTACCTCACCAACGCCAATGCAGCAGGTATAGCTGAACACCGGAAGTTTATGGAAGAATCCAAGTTTTTCTATACTGTTTGGTGTCGTATATGCTAGTAACACAAGAGATACAATAAACATAAGAACAAATGTTATGATAAGTCCCGGAGCAACTCTGTCCATTGACACCATAGAATTTACAAAATCATGCCATTCCTTGAACAAATCTTCTCTCTGAAATGGCTCATTCGCTAAAACGTAGATTTGGTATTTATCAATTTCATCAGGATTTGAATAATAGAGCATCATGTCGTCTACATAATAGTAGTCATCCCTTAGTCTTTCTGCTATCACCTCAGAATCTTCTACGACAGAAATACGGCTGTTTTCTCCATTTCTACTATCAAAATACAAGTGCCAGCCATCTACATCTACAAATTCCCACTTTTGATAATTTGCAGTATCCAATTTACGACCATAGTAATCATTATAATAATACTTTCCTGTTTCAGTATTTAGCAAACGATAGTCGCAGGTGCCGCCTAACTCCTCTTCGTATACATTTACGTATGTTACCTCATAACAGCCTAACTCTGTTTCATAATAGAAGATTCCTGTGTTTACATCAAATGAGAAACCAGTAATTTTACTTGGAATCATGTTGCTGTATTCCGAATAATACACATCGGACTTCATCGCACCAAATACGGAATCAATATTGTAACTATAAGCAGAACCCTCATAAATTTCCTGCATATATGCTTTCGAGAAATCGATGCTCTCTGACTCCACATCAAACTCAGGATTTGTTACTACTTCAGTTCTTTCCTCTATTTCATCAATGTTGACTTCTGCCTGCGAAAAACTATAGAGCATAGAAGTCTTTTCTTCCTCTGGCACCTCTTCTCCAAGACTATTTTCTACTTTTATGATTGCAACATCCATATTGGTCTCAGACAAAAAATCTGTCAGCTCGTCGGTACGGTCTGCTGTCCATTCATCATATATGTACAGGGCATAATTGCTTGCGATCTTATCTTTTCCTGTTTTATAAACTCCACTCTCATCTGAGGTCCAGAAAAACAATGTTGGAAACATGGAAACCATAAAACCAATTACACTGACTGCACAAAGCAGCGCTGCAAGCATGCGCATCCATATTGTTTCAAGATATTTCTTCATAATATCAATCTCCTTCCATCTTATAACCACGACCCCAGACAACTTTTAGGTAACGTGGCTCTTGTGGATTGTACTCGATTTTTTCTCTTAAATGGCGAATATGCACTGCAACTGTATTTTCTGTACCAAATGGATTGTCTTTCCATACCTTTTCATAAATCTCATTTGGCGAAAACACTTCTCCTGGATGATCCATAAGGAGTTTTAAGATATCGTATTCGGTTCTTGTGAGATTTACTTTTTCTCCATCAAGTGTTACTTCTTTTGCTTTGTCATCTAATTCAATGCCACCCATTTGAGATTTACCCGGTGTCTTCATCCCACTACCTAAAAGCATATAGCGACGAAGCTGAGACTTTACTCTTGCTTGAAGTTCCACTGGATTAAACGGTTTTGTGACATAATCATCTGCGCCAACAGTGAGACCTAAAATTTTATCTGTATCCTCACCTTTCGCTGTCAAAAGAATCACCGGAACGTTCGAAATCTCACGTATTTTTACCATTGCCTGAATTCCGTCCATTTCAGGCATCATGATATCCATTAGCACCAAATGTATTTCATTATTTGCTACGATATCTAACGCTTCTTTTCCGTTATATGCCTCAAAAACATTATAACCTTCACTCGTTAGATAAATGCGCAGTGCCGATACAATATCTTTTTCATCATCACATACTAATACGTTGTACATATTCCCTCCACAAAACAAATCGCTACAACAAACCATGATTTATCATGCTTTTATTGTAGCGAAATAGTAATTAATATCCAATATCCTAAATCTTTAAGATTTTATGAAGATTTTAATTTACAAATAACTCATTATAATCTGCTGGCTTTCTTTTGTTAAATCACTGATGCAGAAATTATTTCGTTTCTTTTGCTTCACACGATATAACATTTCATCTGCAACCTCTATAAAATCCCACATATAGCTTCCTTCAATTGGTATGTCGCAACAAATACCTTGACTAATTGTTACCATATCTGAAACCCTTGATAAAAAGCATTCAATTCCAAGATTCTTAACTCGTCTACGAAGTTCTGTTGCATAATCAATCATCTGCTCTTTGGTAACATCTTTATAGATAAGGATAAACTCGTCACCACCATAGCGAGCGGTGAACGCTCCAAACTCTTCCATAGACTTTACAGCTGATGCAATCTGCTTGATACATTCATCCCCTTTTTGATGTCCATAAAAGTCATTATATCCTTTAAACCCATCCATATCGAGGACTTCTACCGCCAAAGAAGTTTTATTTTCAATTGCTTTCTGGAACAGATCTTCAGAATAGTCTTTCAAACGAAATCTATTGTTAAGTCCGGTTAACGCATCTGTTTCTGACTTCTTAACAAGAAGTGCATTTTTAGCTTCAATTTCTTTCTTCTCACGATTAACTCTTTCGAGATTTCTACGTAAGCTCAACACATTGTTCATCATGGTCTTGTTTTCCACTTCAACCATTTCCGATAATTCGAAATATAGACCTGCTTCTTTCAAATACTCATCCTGTCGATTATTTTTACGGTAAGATTTTAATTTTAAAGCTACTAACCTTCTATGTAAATCTATAATTCCTAATGAACGCACCAATGGCTCCATAATCTCCATGATATGCCAGAATTCTTTTTCCTTACCACGTTCAATTAACACCTTACAATAATCATAATAGTCGTCAAACATATTCATGAGTGGCATTGTTGGAGAGGTCTTCTTATGCACTTCTGCAATATTCTTCTCACATGCACCATCATCACCAGCAATATGATAATACATTGCCTCTGTACAAAGAACCGTAATCATAGCTTCGTCATCCGCATAATCTTTGTGATCTTTGTAGATTCTCTCAAAACACGATCTTGCCTGACTAAGCTGTCCTTGTAACAGATACGCCTTTGCCATGTTTTCGTATACACACATCATGTCATCATGATAGCTTCTAAGTTCTTTATGCCTACTAAAATAATCATATGCAACCTCAAAACTTTCCAGTGCATCATGATATCTACCACAAAAAACATTCAGCATACCAATATTTATCTGAAGAACCGAAGCAAAATAATCCGATTTTGCTTTTTTACAATATTGGGTAGCTGTTAGATAATACTCAAGCGCAATTGCCGCATTGCCTCTGCTCACCGAAGAAATTCCCAAAAAGTTGTAGCACCGAGCCATCAACTCCCACTCTTCCGCTTTACTTAAATAAGACAGGGCACTTGTTACTGCATCATAAAAATGAGTTCCATCATTCATAACATAGTACACAACGCCACAAAAATAATATCCAAAAGCAATCAAAGCATTGTCTTCTATCTCTTTCCCATAACGGATAATCTTATTACAATATCCCAAGGTAAGATCCATGTCTGTTTCACAGTTGTCTTGAACCGTACACATCCATTCTTGGACTTGCTTATCATATTTAGTTTTATCCATGAACTTACCTCCTTTTAATACTGCATGTTCGGGCATTATAACAAAAAAGTAACAAGAAATCAACCTTGTTACTTTCAAAAATACAATATTATATCGACATATTTTGCGCGCTACCATTTATGGTAATATCTCTTCTGGGTCTACTGGTACTCCATTTTTTAATAACTGAAAATATACGTTACTTCCTTCTACTGAGTAATATTTTGTTGGTTCACTCACATATCCCACTACCTGACCCGACTGAACCATATCACCTACTTCAAAGTTTAATTCTTTTAACTGACCATAGATTGCTGTATAACCATCACCAATATCCTGCGTAACTGTACAGCCTGTTACCTCATTTGTCTCTATATTAGTAATTTTACCTTTTGCGATAAAGTATACTTTGTCGTTCACCTTACCTGATAATACCATTGCTGGATTATACTGATACTGCTGCAATGTTGGGAAATAGATTGTAGCATCCATACTATAGTCAAGTAAAACACTTCCCTTTATCGGCCATACTATACCTTTTTCCGGCTGAAAATGCAAAACCTCTTCTGTAATTTTACTTACTGGTGCCTCGTTTTGCTCTTCTGGACTAAGTTCTGCCACAATTTCTTCGTCTACCTGTGGTTCCAATTCGATTTCTACTAATTCCTCTGTCGAAAAATCAGATTCCAATTCCGCTTCATCATTCAAGACAACCTTTGGTTCGTCTTGATGCTCGTCCTTCTCTAAATCCTCTGTAATGGAACCTATTTCTATGTTGTGTTCTTCTTTTTGACTTTGCTTTTCCTGCGCTTGGTTATATGCGTAAATACCGCCAAAACCTAATGCTCCAACCAACACACAGGATAATGCAACAATGTACTGATATTTCTTCATGTGCACGTCCTCCGTTATCCTTTTATTTGATAACAGTATTTGCACCGAGAAGATTTTTATTCAAAATTTCGCAAATTACAAATGCTTTCCAATTATATTGCTAAGCTGTGCAAACTGTGCCAAAGAAAGTGCTTCGCCTCGAATCGTCAATGGCACGCCAAGCTCTTCTATACATGACTGAATCACTTCTTTATTTAAATTTAAAGCAGAAAAATTATTTAAACCATTTGCAAGAGTTTTTCTTCTCTGATTAAACGATGCTCGAATCAACTGGAACATTAATTTCTCATTTTCTACGTCTACTGGTGGCTGCGCATGTCTTGTAAGACGAATAACCGCGCTACCAACCTTTGGCTGTGGCATAAAACAGCTTGGTGGTACATTCACCACGATTTCAGGATGCGCATAGTACTGCACTGCTAAAGAAAGTGCACCATATTCCTTGCTGCCAGGACCTTCCTGCATACGATCTGCCACTTCTTTCTGCACCATAATCGTAATACTGTCAATTGGCACATGACTTTCGAAGAGCCCCATAATAATTGGCGTAGTAATGTAATATGGTAAATTCGCAACAACTTTAATTGGTCTTCCTTCATTTCTTTCATTCGCAAGTTTGTTGATATCTACTTTTAAAATATCATCATTAATCACTTCAACATTATCATATGCACCTAAAGTATCTTGTAAAATTGGAATTAAATTCTTATCAATTTCTACAGCTACCACTTCTCTTGCCGATTCACAAAGATACTGTGTCATTGTACCAATACCAGGTCCGATTTCTAACACAAAATCATCTTTTGTAATCTCTGCAGCCGCAATAATCTCCTCTAAAATTCCAGTATTAATTAAAAAGTTCTGACCAAATTTTTTCTGAAAATTAAAATTATATTTTTGTAAAACTTCTATGGTATTCTTTGGATTTCCAAGTGTTGCCATATGTGCCTCTTTTCTTAAATCTATGTCTTATCTATTTCACTTTATAAAAAAGTTTTCTTGCGTTCTCTTCTGTCACTCGTTCTACTTCCTCTGTAGATACACCTTTGATACGTGCAATCTCTTCTACTACGTATGGAAGATATAACGAACTGTTTCTCTTGCCTCGATGTGGCTCTGGTGCCATATATGGACAGTCGGTTTCTACCAAAATTTTCTCTAAGGGAATTGCTTCTACGGTTTCTTTTAATTTCTTTGCATTTTTAAAAGTTACGACTCCACCAACTCCAATATAGTATCCCATTTTGATGAATTCATTTGCCATCTCTTTGGAATAAGAATAGCAATGAATAACCCCTGGAATCTCCTCTGCATGATGTTCTTTCATCACCTGCATGGTGTCTGCCGCTGCATCCCTGGAATGCACAATAATTGGAAGTTTCATTTCTCTGGCAAGCTCAATCTGCCGTCCAAACCAGTACCTTTGTCGTTCTTGTACCTCTGGTTCTTTATCCCAGTAATAATCAAGACCAATTTCTCCAATTGCTACTGTCTTTTCTTCGGATGCGCGTTCCTTCATCCACTGTATAAAATCTTCATCTAATTCTTCTATCTCACTTGGATGCACTCCCACAGCTGCATATACATGTGGGTACTCCTTAGCAAGACGAATGGTGTCTCTCGTAGATTCTACGGAGGCACCACTATTAATTACTACTCCGACGCCCTCTTCTGGAAGGCGTCTGAGTAATTCATCTCTATCATTATTAAAACGATCATCGTCGTAATGCGCATGTGTTTCAAAAATCATTACATATGCTCCTCTATAAGCTCAAGCTCTGTGATATCAATACAGGTTGGAATCGTCTGATTTCTTACTGCGTCCTTACACTCTTCAAAATCCATCCACATAACACTTTCGATTTCTTCTTCCTGCAGGGTCAACTCCTCTACTTCTTTGTCTTTCCACAATAGAAAAACTTTTGCAACCTGATTATCCACATAAGGAATTCCATGGAATTCATTTTCCGCATATGTGCAGTGTAAACCACATTCAATTAATTCGCTTTCGTCAATCGTAAAACCCAATTCTTCTTCCAATTCACGAAGACCTGATGCAATGAAATCAACACCTGCCGGAATATGACCCGCACTGGAAATATCATAGCAACCTGGGAAAGAATCTTTAAATTTTGCACGTTTTTGTAACAGAATCTCTACTTTGCCCGCACATCTTCTCACAATCCAAATATGGGTTGTGCGATGACGTGTACCCGTCCTATGGGCAACTGTTCTGTCTATGGTCTCTCCGGTTGGATTGCCATTTTCATCTACAATATCGATAAATTCCATAGTTATCTCCTAATATTTACGAGCTTACGCGATTTCTGCTCCTGAAGGCATTGGTTTTTCTGGAGTCATAAGCGCAAGATTTCCGTCTGCATCTTCTGCGCAAAGAAGCATACCTTCTGACATTACACCAGCAAGTTTTGCTGGCTTTAAGTTAACAAGTACCATAACTTTTTTACCAACCATTTCTTCTGGTGTATAGTCTTTACGGATACCAGATACAATCTGTTTTACCTGGCTTCCAATTTTAACCTGTGAACAAAGAAGTTTCTTTGACTTTGGAACTGCTTCACAAGCGATAATTTCACCTACCTGGAACTGCATTTTCATGAAGTCTTCATAAGAAATTTCTTCTTTTGCTTCAATATCAATCACTGGTGCTTCCTCTATTGCTTCTGCTGGTGCACCACCGTTAAGACGAGCCATTTCAGCTTCATATTCTGCCTTCTGAGCAGCCTGGATTGCTTCTACTTTTGGAAGTACATCTTCTGCTTTGAGACGTGCGAATAAGATTTCTGGTGTATCTGTTACTTTCTTACCACTTTCGTATAAACCGAATTTATCTAAGTCTTCTAAGCCACGAAGCTCCGTATTAAGCTGAGCTACGATTTTTTCTGCTGTACCTGGTAAGAAGCTGTGAAGTAAGCTTGCTCCGATAGTAATTGCTTCTGTTAAGTTGTAGAGAACTTCTGCAAGTCTATCCTGCTGTGCTTCATCTTTTGCAAGTGCCCATGGCATTGTTTCATCGATGTATTTGTTACAACGACGGAATACAGCAAATACTTCTGAGATAGCATCTGCTACACGAAGTTTATTCATCTTATCCTGTACTTTGTCTCGAGCACCTGTCACTACTGCTTTAAGGTCAGCATCTATTTCATCTGCAATTTCAGTAGAACGTACTACACCACCAAAGTATTTATTACTCATAGAAACCGTTCTATTTACTAAGTTTCCAAGAATGTTAGCAAGATCAGAGTTAAATCTTTCGATTACCAAATCCCATGTGATAACACCATCGTTCTCAAATGGCATTTCATGAAGTACAAAGTAACGTGTTGCATCTACACCAAATAAATCTACCATATCGTCAGCATAGATTACGTTACCTTTTGATTTACTCATTTTATCTCCACCCTGAAGTAACCATGGGTGTCCAAATACCTGTTTTGGAAGTGGTAAATCAAGTGCCATTAAAAAAATCGGCCAGTAAATAGTGTGGAAACGAACGATGTCTTTTCCGATTAAGTGTAAATCTGCTGGCCAGTTCTTTGCGAACATTTCGTTAGAACCGTCTGGGTCATAACCAATTTTAGTAATATAGTTTGTAAGTGCATCAAGCCATACATATACTACGTGTTTTGGATCGAAGTCTACCTGTACGCCCCATGTAAAAGAAGTACGAGATACACAAAGATCCTGTAATCCTGGAAGTAAGAAATTGTTCATCATTTCATTCTTACGGCTTACTGGCTGGATGAATTCTGGATGTGTGTTGATATGCTCGATTAACTGATCTGCATATTTACTCATCTTAAAGAAATAAGCTTCTTCTTTTGCAGGTTTTACATCACGACCACAGTCTGGGCACTTGCCATCTACGAGCTGTGATTCTGTCCAAAAAGATTCACAAGGTGTACAATACATACCTTCGTATGCACCTTTATAAATATCACCTTTATCATATAATTTCTTAAAAATTTTCTTTACACAAGCTTCATGATCATCGTCTGTTGTACGCACAAAGCTATCGTATGAAGAATCTACTAAATCCCAGATGTTTTTTACAGTTCCTGCAACTTCATCTACAAAAGCCTTTGGTGTTACTCCTGCTGCTTCTGCCTTTTCCTGAATTTTCTGCCCATGTTCGTCTGTTCCTGTCTGGAACCATACATCATAACCTTCTGCTCTTTTATATCTCGCAATCGCGTCTGCTAAAATGATTTCATAAGTATTACCGATATGTGGTTTACCTGATGTATAAGCAATCGCAGTTGTAATATAATATTTTCCTTTGCTCATTTTATATCCTCATTTCTATTTTAATGCTGTACCACAGTCAGAACAGAATCCATTTTCTGCTGGCTGTTTGCTACCACAAGATGGGCAAGAAACGGCACCCTGTGCTGTGAGTAATTCTTCATTTAAACGCACAAGATCTGCTTCTGCTTCTGTAATTGATGGGAAGTAATTTTTTTCTTCTACATCCTCATCTTTGTGTGCATTGTAAAATGCTTTACCAAGTAACGCATACTGTTTTTCTAAGAAAACTTCTTTATTATGAATGTCCATCTTAATCTTAGCAACAGTAGAAACATCTTTTGCCATGTTTTCTACTTCTTTTCCTGCATTTACTAAAGTATCTTTAATTTTGTCAAAATCAAATGCCATAATCATATCTCCTTTATTTATTCCAATTTTTATCTAATTATATAATATACACCAAAAAATGCCTATAAACAAGGGTTTGAGAATAAAATGTGCGTAAACAACGAGAACCACAAATAGTAAAAAAAGCTTGGAAGTATGCTAGCATACTCCAAGCTTTTTTTCTATTTAAGGCGACGACTGTCGCATCAGTGAGCGAACGTTTCTCGCGCACGTTTTCTCGTTGTTTATGTATCTTACAGAGCTCCAGTTTCACGCATTACTACATATACCATGTATATGAAGTAAGATACTACCATGATAGCACCCATAGCTTTTCCAAGTGACTTATTCTTTGCTGCAACTGCCCAGCATACAATAGTTGCAACGATAACTGCTGCGATATCCACTGCATTACTCATCATAAAGCCGATTGGACTGATTACAGAAGCAATACCAAGTACTAATAAAATGTTGAATACGTTAGAACCGATAGCATTACCAAGTGCCATATCTACTTCACCTTTACGAGCTGCTACGAAAGATGTAACAAGTTCTGGAAGTGATGTACCTACAGCTACGATTGTAAGACCTACCATAGTTTCTGTCATACCAAGTTTTAAAGCGATTGTAGATGCTGCGTCTACTACCCAGTCACCACCAACTGCGATAGCTGCTGCACCACCAACAATACATACCAAACTCATGATAACAGACTGTGTAACCTCTTCTTCGTCCATTGGGTCGCTATTTGCAGCCGCCTTTAATGCAGAACGAATCATAAGGAATAAGAAGAACGCAAATAATGCTAAAAGAATAGCACCATCCAAACGGCCAAGTACCATTCCATCACCTGTGCCAAGCATACCTAAGATGATAAGTACAACTGCTGCAAGAAGTGAGTATGGAATATCTCTACGGATTGTGTCCTGATCTACTTCTACCTTCTGTAAGATACAGCAAAGACCTACTACAACTAATAAGTTAAAAAGGTTTGATCCTGCTACATTACTGATTGCGAGTGAGTTACTTCCAGCTATAGAAGCAGAAATAGAAACGGCTGTTTCTGGAAGTGATGTACCCATTGCTACGATTGTAAGACCAATGATAAGTGATGGTACTTTAAATCTCTTTGCTACGTTTGATGCACCGTCTACGAAGAAGTCTGCACCCTTAATTAAGCCTACAAAGCCTACCACCAAGAGGATAAGAGCTCCTGGAATTGTCTGAAAAAATGCTGCCATATTTTTTCTCCTTTTTCCTTTATTCTTTTTTGATAAGAAACGCAAAGCTTCTGCAAACTCGCTTTAGCACACGAAAGTGTTTGAAGTATAAAAAAACACGTATGCCTAGTTATCCTAAACATACGTGAGTCTCACTCTTTAAGATTTGCCAGATTGCAATGCAATCGAGATTGTTGACAAACCACACAATATGTGCGAATTACTCCCCCACAGAAATTCTTAAC
>JAFQWG010000032.1 GCA_017407605.1 Agathobacter sp.
GATTCATAAATCATTCCTACAACACCAAGTGGAACGCGTCGTTTTGTAACTTTAAGACCATTAGGACGCACTGTCTCTGAGATTACTTCACCAACTGGATCCTTTAATCCTACCACCTGGCGTAAACCATCCGCCATATCTTCAATTCGTGCATGATTTAGGGCAAGACGGTCTATCATGCCATCTTCCATACCTTTTGACTTTGCATTTTCTATATCTTTTACATTTGCTGATAAAATGCTTTCTACATTATTTATAAGCAAATCTGCCGCAGTAAGTAAAACGGCATTTTTTTCTTCTGTGGTAAGTTTTCCAATAATGCCCTTACAGGCACTAGTATTAAGACAAAGATTTTTTAGTTCCATACTTTTCCCCTAAATTTTCCACGCTGCCATCCTCATCAACTACATCAATGTTATCAAGCTGTACTCTTAAATTATTACGTACATTTGCGATGTATTCCTGACGAAGCAACGCCTGTTCTTTTTTTTCTTCTTCTGTTAAGCCTTCTGCTTTCGACTTTCTGTATAATTCATTAATTCTTGCAATTTTTTCTTCTAAATTCATTACTCCATACTCTCCATAATATAATCTTCTAAATTAAAATCAGGATTTTCACTTGCATGAAAACGAGTTCCTACCTGTTTCCCATCTAAAAATTCCTCCAAAATAGAGACATCTTCTCCGTTTGCAATAATCATATCCGCTCCAGAATATGTTGCAATCTGAGCTGCAGCAAGCTTAGTTGCCATTCCGCCTGTACCTACATTACTACCAGTAGACCCTTTTGCCATAGATATAATATCATCATTAATCTCATATACATCATGAATAATCTGCGCATCAGGATTTTTATGTGGATCATCTGTATATAATCCATCAATATCAGATAATAAAATAAGCAAATCAGCTCCAACTAAGGAAGCAACCAATGCAGATAAGGTATCATTATCGCCAAATCGCATTTCATAAGTACTTACTGTGTCATTTTCATTTACAACAGGAATAACACCCAAACGAAATAGTTCTTCAAATGTGTTCTTCGCATTATTTCTAGAATTTGGATTAACCATTGTATATTTGGTCATAAGCACCTGACCTGTCACCTGGTTATATTCACTAAATAATTTCTGATAAGTCATCATAAGACGTGCCTGTCCTACTGCAGCACAGGCCTGTTTTACAGAAATATCTGTTGGACGCTCCTTTAATGCAATTGCATCTTTTCCTACAGCTATCGCACCAGAACTAACCAGACATACATCATATCCTCTGTTCCTTATATCGCAAAGCACTCTTACCAAGCGCTCCATCTTCAAAAAATTAATACTTCCTGTCTTCTCATGTGTTAAGGATGAAGACCCAATTTTAACTACTATTCTTTTCATAAGGCATTCCTTTCCTTATTATATAGTCACTTATTTCAATTAAGTAAAAAGTATAACACATATTAGCAAAAAATACAAAGAAAACACAGATTTCTTTTAAAATATATCTTTTATAACAAATTGCATGCAATTTTAGCTTGGAATACAAAATATGGCTTGCATTACCATATATGTTGTGGTAGAATTCTTTTGGTGTGTATGTTAGAAAATTAACAAACACAGGAAAACAAGGGGAAACCCAGAAAAAGATTATATTCTTTATAGGAGGAAAACAAAATGAAAAAAAGAATTGCTCTTTTACTTTCTGCTGTTCTCGCAGTAGGAACACTTGCTACAGCATGTGGCGGTGGTAACAATGGTGGTTCTGATGCAGCTGCTAAAGTTAAAGTTGGTCTTGGCGCTCAGACATCATTCTCTTCTTCTAAGAGTATCGGTGAAGAAGATCATGGTAATGTACGTACAGACAGTAACGCACAGGCTGACATCACTGTTGCTACAGTTATGTTAGATGGCGAAGGAAAAATCCTTCAGTGTGTAATGGATGTTGTTCAGGTTAAAGCTACTGTAGACGCTACAGGTGCTATGACAACAGATCCTACTACAACTTTCAAAACAAAGAAAGAATTAGGACCAGACTACGCTATGAAACCAGCTTCTCCAATCGGAAAAGAATGGGATGAACAGGCTGCAATCTTTGAAGCTTGGTGTGTAGGCAAAACAGCTGATGAAGTTGCTGCAGGTATCGGTGCAGACGGATATCCAGCTGACGAAGCTCTTTTAACAGGATGTACAATGCATGCTTCAGCATTCTCAACTGCTGTATCAAGAGCATGTGCTGCTGCTGTTGAAACAGAAGCTACAGCTAATGATACTTTAGGTCTTGGTATGACAGCTGAATTATCAAGCTACGCTGCTGCTACAGAAGAAGCTGCTGGTAAAGTTCAGGCATACGTAAACTATGCTGCTGTTGCTAAAACAGCTGAAGGCAAAATTTCTCATGTAATCATTGATAGCATTCAGGCTACAAGCACATGGGGAACAGATGGTGTTCTTACAACAGATACTACAGAACCAAAAACAAAATACGAAAAACAGTATGAATATGGTATGGCACCTGTTTCAACACTTGAAAAAGGTGAATGGTTCGAACAGATCGATGCATTCAAAGCAACAATCCTTGGTATGGATGCAGCTGGTGTAGAAGCTATCGCTACTGACGATGCTGGTTACCCAACAGATGAAACACTTAGAACAGGATGTACAATGAAAGTTACAGCTTACAAAGCAGCTGTTGTTAAAGCTCTTCAGTAATTTGTTTTAAGTCTTATATAGGGGTGCGTTTTAGCGCACTCCTATTTTTTTAGTTCGGAGGAAATCATGTCACGAATCAAACAATATATTCCAGCAATTGCTGCTGTTTTAATGGTTCTAATCGGCCTTGGACTCTCCTTCTACCAAAAGGAAACCACACAGGAACAATATAGAAAAAACTATATAGATGCCTTTGATACTGTCACTACAATGATTGGTTATGGAGACAGTCAGGAAGATGTAACTGCTAAAACAGACGTATTAATGGAAGAATTAAAAAGATATCATAAACTATATGATATTTATAACTCTTATGACGGAATAAATAATCTAAAAACAATTAATGATAATGCAGGAATCGCTCCTGTGAAAGTTGATAAAGAAATTATTGATTTACTCAAGTTTAGTATTGATTTATATGATAAAACAAATGGACAGACAAATATTGCGTTAGGTAAAGTATTAAGAATCTGGCACGACTATCGTAATTATGGTATTGATAACCCTTCTGAAGCAGATCTACCACCTATGGATAATTTAGAGGAAGCTGCAAAACATTGTGATATCACTAATATTATTATCGATGAAGAAGCCTCTACCGTCTATTTAAATGACCCAGAAATGTCTTTAGATGTCGGAAGCATAGGAAAAGGCTATGCTGTACAGAAAGTGTCAGAATACGCCCGGGAATTAGGTTATGAGCATATGGTTATTAGTGTTGGTGGCAATATCAGTGTAATAGGCCCTAAAGCCGATGAAAGTTTATGGAAATTCGGTGTGCAGAATCCTGATTTAGAAAGCGAACAAGCTTCTATCGCTTCTGTAACCTTAGTAGATACCTGTTTAGTAACAAGTGGTGACTATCAAAGATATTATGTTGTAGACGGTATAGAATACTGCCACATTATTGATCCAGACACATTAATGCCTGCCGATTACTGT
The DNA here is from genome assembly GCA_017407605.1 of Agathobacter sp. GTDB lineage: Bacteria > Bacillota > Clostridia > Lachnospirales > Lachnospiraceae > Roseburia. The sequence goes on from JAFQWG010000032.1 coordinate 3,642, forward strand.
AAAGCAGTTACTGTTATTACCCCTCATTCTGGTGAGGCTGATGCCCTCTCTACTGCGCTCTTCTGCATGAGTTACGAAGAAGGTCTAGAACACATCAATTCGATACCAGATGCTGAAGCAATGTGGGTACTTGAAGATGGCTCTATCCAGTACTCTGCTAATTTTGAATCATATCTAGCTAAATAAAACATACAAAAAGGGATTACCGAGTTTCGGTAATCCCTTTTATTTTTATTGTAAGCAAAATAATTATTAAAGAATAATCTTCTTAGGACATTTTTCTGCACAAACACCACAGCCTGTACATTTATCCTGATCGATATGGGCAATGTTATTTTCTACTGTAATAGCACCTTCTGGACAATTCTTAGCACAAAGTGAACATCCGATACATCCTACTGAACAAGCAGCCATTACATCTTTACCTTTATCTTTTGAACTACACTGAACGAGGTGTTTTGCATCATAAGGAACTAATTCGATTAATCCCTTAGGACATGCAGCGATACATTTGCTACATGCTTTACATTTGTCTTTATCAACTACTGCAACACCGTCAACTACATGGATAGCATCGAATGGACAAGCCTTTACACAAGAACCATATCCAAGACATCCATAGTTACATGATTTTGCACCACCATTTGGAACGAATGCCATAGCAGCACAATCTTCGATACCAGTGTATTCATAATCAGATTTTGCTTTTTCGCAAGTACCAGCACATTTAACGAAAGCAACTTTCTTTACGCCAGTTTCTGCGGCAACTCCCATGATTTCACCAATCTTAGCAGCAACTTCATCACCACCAACTGGACACTGATTTACAGGAGCTTCACCTTTTGCGATAGCTGCCGCAAGACCAGAACAGCCTGCATATCCACAACCACCACAGTTATTTCCTGGAAGACAAC
>JAFQWG010000171.1 GCA_017407605.1 Agathobacter sp.
AAAATCCATGGATTTACCGAAATGCTTGCAGAACGCCTTGAACTTCCAAAAGAACGTGTTGCGCTTCGAGGTGAGGAAGTATTAAAAGAAGTTATTTTCCAGCAGAATGGAATCAAGAAAGATCCACTTCTTGTAACTCCAATCGGTATCTGCATGAACTACTATGAGCAGAGAAACAACTTTATCATGGTACGCTTTAACGGAGAACGTTTGAAATTATATGACAACAATCATCTTACGATTGTAGATGCTGCAATGGCGGCGGAGTTCCCAAATGAGCAGATTTTCCCTAAACGTGGAAAAGCAATCAACTTTACGGTAAATGGTGCTGCTCGTATTGCAAGAGGAGAAGCTGGTGAACCAGCTGTTGTAATGATGAATGGCAAACCAGCCAATATCAACACACCTCTTGAACCAAACTGCGAGATTACAATTGAACCTTCTACTTCTGGAGCAGATGCGAACTACACAGTAAGCCAGTTGGAAGAATTCTCACAGTCTACTGTTACTTTTATGGTAAATGGTAAAATGATTACTTGTCCAAAATTTGTACAGGTAAATGGAAGCTTAGAACCAGGATCTTATGAGATTCAAGAAGGTGACATGATTGAAACCAGAAACTTCTATACCGTAGGTCAGGTAGCTGAATTTATGGATGTGGAAGTAGACTTAGATCATGATATCTTAGTAAATAATAGAGAAGCAGATTTTGATACATTGGTATATGAAAACTTCTCAATTGAATGGACAGTACTTTCTTTTGGTGTGGCTGATGAGCCATACAAGGCCTCACAGATGCATTTGCCAAAAGGTGTAGAAAATCTTTCAGGTGAAACGATTACCGAAGAGGATGCTACTACATATGAAGCAGTAGAAGAGTATGAAGAAGATGCTTATGCATATGAGAATGCATCAGAGACTACTGTAGCAGATACTAATACACCAGCACAGGAACCAGTTATTCCAGCAGGAAATGAAATTACTGTTTTTGTAAACGGAGAACCAGTTCCATTGTCTGGAAAAACAGATTATATTTTTGTAGATATTTTTGACAGAATCACTTTTGATTTGCAGGCAGGAAGAGGTCGTGCAATTGCAACGATTTTAAATGGTCGTGATGCACAGTTTACCGAAAGGCTTTCGCATGGAGACAAGATTGAGCTGTATTGGAAAGAGAATTAAGAGAATATGTTAGAATTATGCAGTATTGCAAGTGGCAGCAGCGGTAACTGTATTTGTGTCGGTAGTGACCATACACATGTGTTAATCGACGCAGGTATCAGTGGAAAACGCATTGAAGCTGGATTAAATGAAATAGATTTAAAAGCTGGCGAGATGCAAGGGATATTGGTGACACATGAGCATATTGACCATATTGCCGGCCTTGGCGTATTGGCAAGGCGCTATGGCATACCAATTTTTGCCACGGAAAAAACCATAGATGCTATTTCAAATAGCAAAACAGTGGGGAAAATAGATGCTGATTTGTTTCAGGTGATAAGCCCAGGAAAGCGTTTTTCGATTGGGGATCTTATCATTAACCCAATTTCCATTTCCCACGACGCAGCTGATCCAGTTGCATATAAAGTTGTAAATGATGATAAAAGCCTTGCGGTTATCACAGACCTTGGAAATTATAACCAAGCAATTGTGGACGAATTGCAGGGACTGGATGCATTATTATTAGAAGCCAATCATGATATTAATATGTTACAGATGGGCCCTTATCCATATCCACTCAAGCAACGTATCTTAGGTGACAGAGGACATTTGTCCAATGAACGAAGCGGACAGCTTTTGTGTGAACTGTTGCATGATGATTTTGGCACAGTATTACTAGGACATCTTAGTAAAGAAAATAATTACGAAAAACTCGCATATGAGGCAGTACGCCTTGAAGTTACAATGGGAGATAACCCATATAAAGCGGAGGATTTTCCAATGTATGTTGCAAAGCGTGATAGTGTAACGGATATCATTCGAGTTTAGATAGGAGAAATGTTATGGAAAAGAAGAAAGTGATTATCACAGTATTAGGAAAGGATACCGTAGGTATTATTGCAAAGGTTTGTACATATCTTTCCGAAAATGGAATTAATATTCTTGATATTTCACAGACGGTAGTATCAGAATATTTTAACATGATGATGATTGTAGATTTGTCTAAATCAGAGAAAGAATTTGCAGATTTATCTGCAGATTTAGAAAATGTAGGAAAAGATCTTGGTGTTTCTGTAAAATGCCAGCGTGAAGAAATCTTTGAAATGATGCACCGCATCTAAAATCAGCGCGGCACTTAAGTTCGAAAACGAAACATAATGGAGGAAACAACATGATTACAAATTGGGAAGTAATTGAAACCAACCATATGATCGAAAAGGAAAACCTTGATGTGCGTACTATTACAATCGGTATCAGCCTTTTGGATTGTATTGATTCCAATTTAGATAAATTAAACGAAAATATTTATAACAAAATCACAACTGTAGCCAAAGACTTGGTAAAAACAGGAGAGGAAATTGAAAAGAATTATTGTATTCCAATCGTAAACAAACGTATCTCCGTTACACCAATCGCCTTGGTAGGTGGTGTTGCATGTAAATCACCAGAAGACTTTGTGACAATTGCAAAGACTTTGGACAGAGCAGCAAAGACAGTCGGAGTAAACTTTATCGGTGGATATTCTGCACTTGTTTCAAAAGGTATGACACCAGCAGAAGAAAACTTAATCCGTTCGATTCCACAGGCACTTGCCTCTACAGAACTTGTATGTAGTTCTGTAAATGTAGGCTCTACAAAGACTGGTATCAATATGGATGCAGTTCGTCTTATCGGTGAAGTGATTAAAGAAACAGCAGAACTTACCAAAGAAAACGATTCTCTTGGCTGTGCAAAATTCGTAGTATTCTGTAATGCACCAGATGATAACCCATTTATGGCAGGGGCATTCCATGGTGTAACAGAAGCAGATGCTATCATCAATGTAGGTGTTTCAGGACCTGGTGTAGTAAAGACAGCTCTTGAAAAAGTACGTGGCGAAAGCTTTGAAGTACTTTGTGAAACAATCAAGAAAACAGCATTTAAGGTAACTCGTGTAGGTCAGCTTGTAGCAAAAGAAGCATCAGAAAAGCTAGGTATTCCATTTGGTATTATCGACCTTTCCCTTGCACCAACACCAGCAGTAGGTGATAGTGTAGCAGATATTCTCTGTGAAATTGGTTTAGAATATGCAGGTGCTCCAGGTACAACAGCAGCACTCGCACTTCTTAACGACCAGGTTAAGAAGGGTGGTATCATGGCTTCTTCTTATGTAGGTGGTCTTAGTGGTGCATTTATCCCTGTCAGCGAAGATCAGGGTATGATTGATGCAGTAGTAGCAGGTGCCTTGACTTTAGAAAAATTAGAAGCAATGACTTGCGTATGTTCTGTAGGTCTTGATATGATTGCAATTCCAGGAGATACAAAAGCAACTACTATTTCTGGTATTATCGCAGACGAAATGGCAATCGGTATGATTAACCAGAAGACAACTGCTGTTCGTGTAATTCCAGTAGTTGGAAAAGGCGTTGGGGAAGTGGTAGAATTTGGTGGTTTACTTGGTTATGCACCAGTAATGCCTGTAAATCAGTTCTCTTGCGACGATTTTGTAAATAGAAAAGGACGTATTCCTGCTCCTGTACATAGCTTCAAAAACTAATAACATAGGCTGTCGCTTGCGGCAGCCTTTTTTGAAAGGAAAATCATGAAAAGATATATCTTAGAGTGTTGTGTAGATAGCGTTGAATCTGCGATTAATGCAGCAAA